>NZ_BAAATK010000017.1:0-129180 GCF_039533365.1 Streptomyces glaucus | reverse complement strand
CCGGAACGGCGACGGGCGGGGGGGGGGGGCGCGGGCCCGGGACCCCCGTACGGCGGTCCCGGGCCCGCACCCCGGGCGGGCCCGCGGGCGGAGTCCGCCCGCGGGGTCCGCGTCACGCCGCGACCGGGACCTCCGGCGCCGCCCCGCTCGTCGCCGGCGTCAGCGCCAGCTCCAGGACCTGGCGGACGTCCGTGACGGTGTGGACGTCGAGCTTGTCCAGCACCTCGGCCGGCACGTCGTCCAGGTCGGGCTCGTTGCGCTTGGGGATGATCACGGTGGTGATGCCCGCCCGGTGCGCCGCGAGCAGCTTCTGCTTCACCCCGCCGATCGGCAGCACCCGCCCGGTCAGCGAGACCTCGCCGGTCATCGCCACGTCGGTGCGGACCAGGCGGCCGGAGAGCAGCGAGGCGAGGGCCGTCGTCATCGTGATGCCGGCGCTCGGGCCGTCCTTGGGGACCGCGCCCGCCGGGAAGTGGATGTGCACGCCCCGGTCCTTCAGATCGCCCACGGGCAGCTCCAGCTCGGCGCCGTGGGAGCGCAGGAAGCTCAGCGCGATCTGCGCCGACTCCTTCATCACGTCGCCCAGCTGGCCGGTCAGGGTCAGCCCCGCCGCGCCCGTCTCCGGGTCGGCCAGCGACGCCTCGACGTACAGCACGTCACCGCCGGCGCCGGTGACCGCGAGCCCGGTCGCCACGCCCGGCACCGAGGTGCGCCGCTCGGCCGGGTCCTGCGCCGACTCGGGCACGTGGTGCGGCCGCCCGATCAGATCGCGCAGGTCGTCCGCGCGGACGGTGAACGGCAGCTCCCGCTCGCCCAGTTCGTGCTGGGCCGCGACCTTGCGCAGCAGCCGCGCGACGGACCGCTCCAGGTTGCGCACCCCCGCCTCGCGGGTGTACTCGCCGGCGAGCTTGCGCAGCGCTCCCTCGTCGACGACGACCTCGTCCTTGTCCAGGCCGGCCCGCTCCAGCTGGCGCGGGATCAGGTGGTCGCGGGCGATGACGACCTTCTCGTCCTCGGTGTAGCCGTCCAGGCGGACGATCTCCATGCGGTCGGCCAGCGCCTCCGGGACGGCCTCCAGGACGTTGGCGGTGGCGAGGAAGACCACGTCCGACAGGTCGAGCTCGACCTCCAGGTAGTGGTCCCGGAAGGTGTGGTTCTGCGCCGGGTCGAGGACTTCGAGGAGGGCCGCGGCCGGGTCGCCGCGGAAGTCGGAGCCCACCTTGTCGATCTCGTCGAGCAGCACGACCGGGTTCATCGACCCGGCCTCCTTGATCGCGCGGACGATCCGGCCGGGCAGCGCGCCGACGTAGGTGCGCCGGTGGCCGCGGATCTCCGCCTCGTCGCGGACGCCGCCGAGCGCGACCCGGACGAACTTGCGGCCCATGGCGTGGGCGACGGACTCGCCGAGCGAGGTCTTGCCGACGCCGGGCGGCCCGACGAGGGCGAGCACGGCGCCGCCCCGCCGCCCGCCGACCACGCCCAGACCGCGGTCGGCGCGCCGCTTGCGCACCGCCAGGTACTCGGTGATCCGCTCCTTGACGTCCTCCAGGCCCGCGTGCTCGGCGTCCAGGACGGCCTTGGCGCCCCGGATGTCGTAGGAGTCCTCGGTCCGCTCGTTCCACGGCATCTCCAGGACCGTGTCGAGCCAGGTCCGGATCCAGGAGCCCTCGGGCGACTGGTCGGAGGTGCGCTCCAGCTTGTCGACCTCCTTGAGCGCGGCCTCGCGGACCTTCTCGGGCAGGTCGGCGGCCTCCACGCGGGCACGGTAGTCGTCGGACTCCTCGCCCTCCTTCTCGCCGTTGAGCTCGCGCAGCTCCTTGCGGACGGCTTCGAGCTGACGGCGCAGCAGGAACTCCCGCTGCTGCTTGTCGACGCCCTCCTGGACGTCCTTGGCGATGGACTCGGCGACGTCCTGCTCGGCGAGGTGGTCGCGCAGCTGCTGGGTGGCGAGCTTCAGGCGGGCGACCGGGTCGGCGGTCTCCAGCAGCCGCACCTTCTGGTCGGTCGTCAGGAAGGGCGAGTAGCCGGAGTTGTCGGCGAGCGCGGAGACGTCGTCGATGGCCTGGACGCGGTCGACGACCTGCCAGGCGCCGCGCTTGCGCAGCCAGGCGGTGGCCAGGGCCTTGTACTCCTTGACCAGTTCGGTGACGTGGCCGGGCAGCGGGTCCGGGACGCGCTCGTCGACCGTCGTGCCCTCGACCCACAGCGCCGCACCCGGGCCGGTGGTCCCGGCGCCGATCCGGACCCGGCCGCGGCCGCGGATCAGGGCGCCCGGGTCGCCGTCGGCCAGCCGGCCGACCTGCTCGACCGTGCCCAGCACACCCGTGTTGGCGTACGTCCCGTCGACGCGCGGCACCAGGAGCACCCTGGGCTTTCCGGGTTCCGACTTGGCGGCGGCCTGCGCGGCCTCCACCGCGGCGCGCACCTCGGAGTCGCTCAGGTCCAGCGGGACCACCATCCCGGGCAGCACGACCTCGTCGTCGAGCGGCAGCACGGGCAGGGTGAGCGGTGTGTTAGCCGAGGACTCAGTAGCCATGATCTCCCCTTCGGCAGTCAAGTTGAGTTATGCCGACTCAATGCTCCTGAGTCGTTGAATGTTCCCGGCCGCGTGTTCGCTCTGAGCGATCAGGGAAGGACGCTCCGGAGTCCGGCATCCCGCCCGGACCCGGACGAGGCCGCGCATTCCGGGCAGGTCGGCACGGCCCCGTCCGGCCGGCGGACCGGCCCCGAAGGGCACCGCGACGGGCCCTTCGCCGCGCGGGAGCGGGACGGGCGTGGCCGTCGGAGCGCGGACGGGACGTGCTCCAGCCGGTCGGGCCGAGCCGGGGCCCGCCGGTCAGTCGTCGCCGGACTCCCGCGGAAGGGCGTACCCGCCGTTGAGCCGGTTCGGGGCGACAGCCTCGACGGAGAGGGCCTCGCCGGTCCCGGCGAGCGCGAGCAGGGCGTCGACGCCGAAGTCCTGCGCCGTGTCGTGGCCGGGGCTCATGCGGATCTCCTGCCCCGCGCGAACGGTTCCCCGCGCAATGTTCCTCGCGGCCGGCGCCCGGCTCCCCGGCCGTCCGGCGCGGAGGCGACGTATCTCCCCGAGGGAACTTCCCCGAAGCGTCCCCACCCGAGGCGGAACGATTTTCAGTCGTTCCGCCTCGGGGTGGTCGTGCATTCCGCATCCGATTTCTCCTGGAGGGGCGAGCACGCTCGACACCGTCCTCTCCGGGGCTCCGACGGCCCTCGCGGATCAGCCCCCTGGCCGCCTGCGGGGCCGGCCCGGACGGAAGGGGCACGCGCAGGCGGCCCGTCAGGGCTCGACGTGGACCGCCGTCGCGTCGTCGTGCGTCTTGGCCCGTCCCAGGAACACCCGGTCGGTGTCCGCGCGTTCCAGGGCCCGCACCCGGTCCACCAGGGCCCGGGCCCCCGCCTTGCGCAGGAAGCGGAAACAGTCGTCCCAGCCGCCCTCCCGGAACGTCTCCACCCACCGCGCCGCCCCGTCCGTCAGCGCGGCGAGCGCCCGGACCTCCGTGCGCGGCAGCACCCCCGTCACCGCCCGCGCCGCCACCGCGGGATCCGCCGCCGCCGTGAAGAAGCCGCCCTCCTTGTTGCGCAGGGTGGCGTCGATCAGCGCGTCCGTGGCGCGGGCGGCGCGCGGGATGCGGGACAGGCGGTCGTCGAGGACGGCCGTGACCGCGCCGCCGGGGGACTCCACCAGCAGGGCCGCGTCCGACAGCACCAGGTACTCGACCGCGGCCGGGGACCAGCGCGCCAGGGCCACCGTCGCCTGGGGCGTGCGGGGGTGAGAAAGGTCACAGGTTTCCGCGTGCCGGGCGGCGGTGAGCGCGATGGCGCGGGAGAGGGCGTCGGCGAGGGGAACATCCGGGAGCGAAACGGTCAGTTCGGTCAGTGTCCCGCCGAGCCGCGCGGTGTACCAGGGGACCGAATGCAGACACCCCGTCCCGCCCGCGGGCGGCGTCACCCCGTCCAGCACGACGAGCGACCCGCCCTGTCCCGAGGCGGCCACCGCGACGCTCGCGAAGTCCTCGTTGGGGCGGCCGGGATCGCCGGGCTCCGAGACAAGTTCCGTACGCATCCGGTCAGTCTGCACGAGTCCTTCACAAGGTTCGTGAAAGACCGGCAACGGCTGCGGGAACAGCGCACCCCGCAGGTCAGGCGCCTGATTTGAGATGGAATAGTTGAGTCCGGGAACGGGCGGCGGCAAATATTGCCACCGCCCGTGGCCGGCGTCCAACCGGCCCGCCGCACGGGCCCGCGGCACACGCCAGGGGAACTTGCTCCCCAACTCCCCTCCGGGGTTCACTCCTTCGGGTGGCGGGTCAGGTGATACGCGTCCCCTGTCCACCGGCACTGGGAAGGTCGGGATCCGATGGGGGTCCCTCTGCTCGAAGCGCAGGCCGAGAGCGTGGGGGAGGGTGTACGCGCCGACCGGCCAGTTTGACGGAGCGCCACCCGGGCCCACGGGTACACGAGTCAGGAATGCGAGCACCGGTGCAGAAGACGCGGCCTCGTCGCACAGGCAAGCAGACGGCCCCCGCGGGGAACGCGGAGCCCACCTCCAGCACCTCCGCCGGCCCCACACCCGGCACCCCGGTGGGCAAGGGCCGCCCGACGCACGTGCGCAACCGGCTCATCGTCGCCGTGGCGGTCGTCGCCGCGGCCATCGCCGGAGCGGGCGCCCCGTCGGTCCTCGCGGCCTCCGACCAGGTCGGCGACACCCAGGAGCTGGTGACGCTCGCCGGACAGACCCAGGACGCCCTCGCCCTCGCCCACGCGCTCGCCGACGAGCGGGACGAGGTGACGTCGTACATCGCGGCCGGCCGCGCCAAGTCCCAGGCGCCCTCCGAGCAGCGCAGCGCCCGCGTCGACCGGCAGGTCGAGGAACTGCGCGCCGACACCGACACCCCGGCCTCGCTGCGCGAGGACCTCGACGGCATCGCGGCCGTGCGGCGCGCGGCGCTCACCGGCAAGAGCAGCGCCCTGGAGGCGCACGAGGCCTACTCCGCCGCCATCACCGACCTGCACCGCCTGGCCGAGCGGCTGGCCGAGCGGATGCCGCCCCGCGCGGGCTCCGGGGCGTACGCCCTGGCCGAGCTGGACTCCGCCGTCCAGCAGGCCGCCGCCGCCCGCGGCCTGCTGCTCGCCGCCCTCAGCGTGCCGAGCAGCACCCGGACCGTCATCGACCCCGTCACCGGCCTGCCCACCACCACGACCGGCTCCTCGGACGCCGACGCCGGGCAGCGCGACGCCCTCGCCGCCGCCGCCCAGCAGGCCCGCCTGCGCTCCGACGCCGCCCTCGCCGGCTTCCGCGACACCGCCCCCAAGGCGGCCCGGGACAGCTACGACTCCACGGTCACCGGCCCCGAGGTCAACTCGGCCGAGCGGTACCTCGCCTCCCTCACCGACCAGCCCGCCCTCTCCGACGGCGAACTCGGCACCGACGTCAAGAAGCTGGACGCCGCGCTCTCCGCCCGGGTCGACCTGATGCGCGGCGTGGAGTCCGCCCTCTACGACCGCCGCACCAAGGACCTGGAGGCGCTGCGCGACGACGACGTGACGGCGCTGGAGATCCGCGTCGCGGTCCTCGGCGCCCTCATGCTGCTCGCCGTCGGCATCGCCACGGCCATGGCGCGCACCCTCACCCGCCCGCTCGCCGTCCTGCGCCGCGGCTCCGCCCGCCTCGCCGAGGCCGCGGACCCCACCACCGAGGAACCGGTCGCCTTCACCGGCCGCAACGACGAGTTCGCGCAGGTCGTCCGCTCCGTCAACGCCCTGCACGCGCACGCCGCCGCCCTCGCCGAGCGCGTCAACACGCTGGAGGCCGACCGCAAGCACCTGGTCGGCCAGCGGCAGCGGATGGCCGACGCCCGCGAGGAGCTGCGCGCCGAACTCGCCGAGTCCGCCGCCCAGCTGCAGCGGCTGCGCCACAGCATCGGCTCCACCTTCGTCAACCTCGCCCTGCGCACCCTCGGCCTGGTCGAGCGGCAGCTCGCCGTCATCGAGAACCTGGAGGAGCGCGAGCAGGACCCGGAGCGGCTCGCCACCCTGTTCAAGCTGGACCACTTCGCCACCGTCATGCGCCGGCACAGCGAGAACCTCCTCGTCCTCGCCGGCACCGAGCACGTCCAGCAGACCGCCGGGCCCGTGCCGCTCGTCGACGTCGTCCGCGCCGCGGTCAGCGAGATCGAGCGGTACGAGCGGGTCCGGATCGCCGCGCTGCCGCCGCACGCGCACGTGGCGGGCTTCGCCGCGGACGACCTCTCCCACCTGCTGGCCGAGCTCATGGAGAACGCCACCTCGTTCTCCCCGCCCGAGATGCCCGTCGAGGTCTCCGGCTGGCTGCTGGAGAACGGCGAGGTCATGCTCTCGGTCCAGGACGAGGGCATCGGCATGACCGCCGACCGGCTGGAGCGCCTCAACGCCCGCCTCACCGACTTCGATCCGGAAGCCCCGTACGACCAGGAGAGCGAGGACGGCCTCGGCCTCGGCCTGTACGTCGTCGCCCGCCTCGCGCACCGGCACGGCGCCCGCGTCCAGCTGCGCGCGCAGAAGCAGGGCGGTGTCGCCGCCGTCGTCGTGCTGCCCGAGACGCTGTTCTCCGCCGCGCCGTCCGCCGCCGTCCCGTCGGCCGCGCCGGTGGCCGACGGCACCCAGACCCTCTCCCTGCCGGGCGCCGACGCGGAGGCCAACTCCAACGTCCTGCACGGCCGTGCGGGCGACGGGGACCCGCTGGTCGAGCTGGCGGAGAAGGCCGTGCGGGAGAGCGCGCGGCCGCAGCCGGAGAGCCCGGCCGAGACCACGATGGAGCTCCTCATCCCGGCCCAGCAGGGCGGGGCGGACCCGGCGGAGCGGGGGGACGCGCGCCCCGCTCCGCAGCAGGAGGCCGCCCCGGCGCAGCCGGCGGAGGAGACCCGGACCGGCCAGGGGCGGATGACCCCGGCCCCGCAGGAACACCCCCCGGCCGCCGGCGGCGAGAGCGCCCCGCAGGAATCACCCGCGTCCGGGGACGGCGCCCGCACGGGCGCACCCGCCGCGGGCGAGGCCGAGGCGCAGCACCAACGCGTTCCCGACGAGCCGGAAGAACTCGTCACCGACAAGGGTCTGCCCAAGCGCACCCCCAAGATCACCAAACCCGCCCCGGCCCCGCAGCGGAGCGGCGCGTCCGTGGACGCCGAGGCCCTGCGCCGCCGTCTCGGCGGCTTCCGCCGGGGGGCGGAAGCCGGATACCGCGAGGTGGAGGCGGAGATCGCCGAACGGACCGGCCAGAACCAGCGGCCGACGACCGGACCCGCTGAATCCGAAGAGGCCACGGGGGGCACCGTCGAGGAGGCAAGCAGTTGACCGCGCCCAGTACCTTCGGACTGAGCAGTGAAGCCCGCAACCTGCACTGGCTGCTGAACAACCTCGTCGAGGAGGTGCCCGGCATCCTCTCGGTGGCGGTGGTCTCCTCCGACGGCCTGCTCCTGCTCTCCTCCGACCCCGGGCACCACGACCAGGCCCGGCAGTCCCAGGAGGAGAAGCGCACCGGCCCCCGCGGCTCGGCCGCCGACCTCGCCACCATCGTCTCCGGCATCGGCAGCCTCACCATCGGCGCCGCCAAGCTGATGGACTTCGGCGCGGTGAAGCACACGATGGTCGCGATGGACGAGGGCAGCCTGTTCGTGATGTCGATCAGCGACGGCTCGCTGCTCGGCGTGCACGGCTCCGCGGACTGCGACATGAGCGTCGTCGCCTACCACATGGCGCTGTTCGTGGGCCGCGCCGGCCACGTGCTGACGCCCGAGCTCCGCAGCGAGCTGCGGAAGTCCCTGGAGTCCGCCTCCTCCCAGGCCCCGGGGAGCGCCCGATGAGCAGCAGTCCCAAACAGCAACTGCCGGTACGGGGCGCGGACCGCAAGCCCGCCCGCGTCCGCCCGTACTCGCTCACCGGCGGCCGCACCCGCTTCGGTCACGTCCTGCTCGTCGAGACGTTCGTGGCGGCGCTCGAGGCGCCGGAGGAGCGCAAGGAGCTGACGAACGGTTCGCTGAAGTCGACGGTCATGCCGGAGATGCGGGCCATCGTCGAACTGTGCCGCCGTATGCGTACGGTGGCCGAGATCGCCGCGCTGCTGAAGATGCCGCTCGGCGTGGTCCGTGTCCTCCTCAGCGACCTCGCGGACCAGGGAAAGATCCGAGTGTACGGAACCGGAACCGGCCATGGCACGGGCCGGCCGGACCGCGCTCTGCTGGAAAGGGTGCTGAGTGGACTCCGTCGTCTCTGACGCCGCTCGCGGCGTCTCTGGTGTATCCCCGTTCGTCGAGCCCGACGAACCCCTGCGGCCCTGGCAGACGGACCGTACCCGGGCGCCCATCGCCACGAAGATCGTGGTGGCGGGCGGCTTCGGCGTCGGCAAGACCACGCTGGTCACCTCCGTCTCGGAGATCACGCCCCTGCAGACCGAGGCGCTGATGACCGAGGCGAGCGAGGAGCACGACGACCTCACCGCCACGCCCGGCAAGCTCACCACCACGGTGGCCATGGACTTCGGCCGCATCACGCTCGACGACGACCTGGTGCTCTACCTGTTCGGCACGCCGGGCCAGCAGCGGTTCTGGTTCATGTGGGACGACCTGGTGCGCGGCGCGATCGGCGCGGTCGTCATGGCCGACACGCGCCGGCTGAAGGACTGCTTCCCGGCGCTGGACTACTTCGAGAGCTGCGGACTGCCGTACGTCGTGGCGGTCAACCACTTCGACGGCAGCGAGCTGTTCGAGCCGGAGGACGTGCGGGAGGCGCTGACCATCCCGCAGCACATACCTGTCATGATCATGGACGCGCGGCGTCGGATCTCGGTGATCGAGGTCCTGTTGGCCCTCGTGGGCCACGCGCTCGACGAAACCCCCGAGTAGCCACCGTCCATTAGGAGACATCCCGCATGCGGAAGATACTCGTCGTCGGAGCCGGCCAGTCCGGTCTCCAGCTCGCCCTCGGCCTCCAGTCGCACGGGTACGAGGTCACCCTGATGTCCAACCGGACCGCGGACGAGATCCGCTCGGGCCGGGTCATGTCGACGCAGTGCATGTTCCACACCGCCCTCCAGCACGAGCGCGACCTGAAGCTGAACTTCTGGGAGTCCCAGGCTCCCAGGATCGAAGGTCTCGGCGTCTCGGTGGCCGCCCCCGGCTCGCACGACCCGGGGCCGACGCAGCGGGCGATCGACTGGCTGGGCCGGCTCGACGGGTTCGCGCAGTCGGTCGACCAGCGGGTGAAGATGGCCGGCTGGATGGAGACCTTCGCGCAGCGCGGCGGCCAGCTCGTCATCCACGGCGCGGCGGTCGGCGACCTCGACTACTTCTCCCGCGCCTACGACCTGGTGCTGGTCTCGGCGGGCAAGGGCGAGCTGGTGCAGATGTTCGCCCGTGACCCGGAGCGCTCCCCGTACAGCGAGCCGCAGCGCGCCCTGGCCGTGTCGTACGTGCACGGCCTGGCCCCGCGCCCGGAGCACCCGGACACCGAGGCGGTCCGCTGCAACCTGGTGCCCGGCGTCGGCGAGCTGTTCGTGATGCCGTGCCTGACCACCTCCGGCCGCGCCGACATCCTGTTCTGGGAGGGCGTGCCCGGCGGTCCGCTGGACGTCTTCCACGGCGTCAAGGACCCGGCGGAGCACCTCTCCCTGACCCTGGAACTCATGGAGAAGTTCGTCCCCTGGGAGTACGCGCGGGCCACCAAGGTCGAACTGACCGACGCCGGCGGCACCCTCTCCGGCCGCTACGCCCCCACCGTCCGCAAGCCGATCGGCCGGCTGCCGAGCGGCGGCCTGGTCCTCGGCGTCGCCGACGTGGTCGTGGCCAACGACCCCGTCACCGGCCAGGGCTCCAACTCGGCCTCCAAGTGCGCCGCCGCCTACCTCGCCTCGATCCTCGAACACGGTGACAAGCCGTTCGACGAGGAGTGGATGCAGCAGACCTTCGACCGCTACTGGGAGACGGCCCGGCACGTCACCAAGTGGACGAACACCATGCTCGCCCCGCCGCCCGAGCACGTGCTGAACCTGATCGGCGCCGCCGGCCGGCTCCAGCCGGTCGCCGACCGCTTCGCCAACGGCTTCAACAACCCGGCCGACTTCGAGAACTTCTTCTACGACCCGGCGAAGACGGAGGGCTACCTGATGGAGGTCTCCGGCGCCGCGGGCGCGTAGTAGCCCTCGTCGGATCCCGCCATGGCCCCCTCGGGGAGCTTCGGCGGCACGTAGTGCCGCAGGGGCTCCCCGCCGGGATCCGGCCGCACGGCGCCCAGCACCGGGTTGGCCGCGATCGGCGACACCTTCACCCGCGCGCCCGGCCGCGGCGCCTGCACGACCAGCCCGTCGCCGAGGTAGAGGGCGACATGGGTGGCCTCGGGGAAGTAGACGACCAGGTCCCCCGGCCGCAGCTCGCTCAGCGGGATCCGCGCCAGTCGCGCCCACTGCTCCTGGCTGGTGCGCGGAATCGGCGCCCCGGCCCGTTCCCAGGCCTCGGAGGTCAGCCCCGAGCAGTCGTAGGACTCCGGTCCCTCCGCGCCCCACCGGTACGGCTTCCCGAGCTGTTCCACGGCGAAGCGCACGGCCCGCTCGCCCTCCCGGCTCGGCCTGCCGTCGTCGCCGAGCGTCCCGGACGCCAGGAACCTCCGCTGCGCCTTTGCGATCCCGCCGCGCTCGAACGCGGCGAGCGCGGCCAGCCGCTCCGCGCTGAGCGACGCCAGCAGCTCCTCGACCGCGCCGAGCCGCTCCCGCACGCCGTCCCGCTCCTTCCTGCGCCGCTCGGTGAGGACCAGGTGCTCGTCGAGGGCCTCCCGGGCCCGGCGGGTGAGCAGGTCGGCCCGGTGCTCGCTGCCGGTCAGACGGCCCACCGTCCGGGCCCGCTCGCGCGCCAGCCGCCCGATCACGCGCCCCTGGTCGAGCGCCCGCTGCGGATCGCGGGCCAGCAGCAGCCGTACGTAGGGGGAGATGTCGGTGCTGCTCTGGTACTGCTGCCGGGCCAGCCGCCCCGCCGCCCCGCGGCTGTCGTGCAGGGAGAGCCGGGTACGGGCCAGTTCGGCGTCCAGCCGCTCGACCTGGGCGCGCTGCCTGGCCAGCTTCTCCTCGGTGGCGTTGTAGCGCTCGGTGGCCCGCTCGGCCTCCCGGTACAGCCGCTGAAGATCCGTCAGCAGCTCGGCGAGGGACCGGTCGCCGGGCCCGGGATCGGCCGCCGCGGGCACGGGCGCGAGGGCGATCACGGCCGCCGTCGCCGTACCGACCAGGCGCAGAAGCCTCCCTGACACGTCATCACCTCCGGTGCGGGCGGGCGGCCGGTCCGCTCTCCTCCGCACCGCGAGCATCACCACGGACGCGGGCGGCCCGCGCGCCGGGTGTGCGCGGTTCGGCGCAACGGGGTCACCCGTGCGGGGCGTCCGGCTTGCCGCCCGGCGTGGTGTCCGGCCTCGACCAGGGCCACCGCCGCACACGGCCCCGCCGCCCCTCGGGGTCGTGGACGTACTTCCACCGCCGCGTCAGCCCGAGGCGGCCCTGCCCGCGCTCCACCCGGCGGTAGACGAGCACGGTGGGCTCCCCGCCCCGCGGGTCCGGGACGGGGATGCGGTACGTCTTCGGAGGGTGCCCGGTGATGCCCAGCAGCACGGGCAGCACCCGCCCGTCCATGGGCCCGCCCTCGAAAGGGGTGTCTTCGCTCTTCACGGCACCAGTGTGCGCCGCGCGGCACCCGGGTCAGGCATCCGCCGCCAGGGCCTTCGCCAGCGCGGCGCTCTGCGGGTCACGCCGCGCGGTGACCGCCAGCGCGGCCGCGAACTGCTCGACCAGCCAGTCCCGCATCTCGTCGGCGGGCGGCTGCTTGCCCTCGTCGAGCCAGATCAGCGAGGCCGCCTCGACCGCGGTGATCCACATGCGGACCGTCATCCGCAGCCGCGGGCCGGGCCGGGTGACCTGGAGGTGGCTCAGGATGTGCTCGGCGGCGGTCCGGCGCACACCGTCCACGATGGCCGTGGTCCGGGAGGTCGCGGCGACGCCGCCGCCCCGCAGCAGGGCGCTGAAGCCGGTGCCGTGCTGGTCGACGAAGGCGAGGTAGCGGTCCAGGGCCCGGGCCAGGCGGACGAGCAGCGGGCCCTCGCGGGGCTCGTCGAAGCAGTGCCGCAGCTCGTCGGCGGCGGACCGCAGCGCGGCCTCGTACAGCTGCTGCTTGCCGCCCGGGAAGTACCGGTACACCAGCGGCCGCGACACCCCGGCCCGCTCCGCCACGTCGTCGAGGGAGACCTCCTCCGGAGCGCGGTGCGCGAACAGGGCGAGGGCGGCGTCGAGGAGCTGGCCGCGGCGTTCCTCGACGCTGAGACGGCGGTAGGCGGGGGTGGGTGCCTGCGGGCTCATGTCCCGCAGGGTAACCGGTGCCCGGGGGCCGGACCGGAGGACGAGCCCCGGCCCCCGCCCCGCCGGCCGGGCCCGGGGACGAGCCCCCGCTTCCGCCCCGCCCCGCCCCGTCCGCCGGCCGTCGTCAGGCGAGGAGTCCGGACGACTTCCACAGGCGGCGCCCGACGCCCCGCAGGACCCCGATGTCGTCCAGGAAGTCGGTCAGCCGCCGGGCGCCGTTCTGCATGACCTCCCGGCGGTGGGCGCTGGCCCGGACCTGCGCCACGGCCTCCCGCCGGTCCAGGCCCACGTTGGTGTACACCTCGGGGTTGACGAAGGCGACCGAGAACACCCGGGCGAACTCGCCGGAGGTGATCCGGGTGAACTCCTGCGACCACTTCGGCGCCGTCACCATCTGCCGCCGCAGCTCCTCGCGGGCGTACCGCACGTGACGCGCCTCCTCCACCACGTGGATCCGCGTCACGCCCCGGATCAGCGGCTGCACCCGCTCGTCGGGGAACGTCAGCCGCTGCATCCAGTCCAGCACCTCCTCACCGAGCAGCGTCGCGGTGAAGGAGCCCGGCGTGGTGGAGATCGTCTTGAACACCCGCCCCAGCTGCTGGTGCACCCGGCTCACCGGGTACCACGGCGTCCCCCCGCGGGCGATCAGCCGCGCGAACATCTTCGAGTGCCGGCACTCGTCCTCGATCTCGGTCAGCGCGTACCGCACGTGCGCGCTCGTCGCCGCCTTGTCGTAGATGTGCCGCACCAGCAGCTGCATCAGGATGATCTCGAACCAGATCCCGAGCGAGGCCAGCGCCGCGGACTCGTGCCGGGACAGCAGGATCCGCTGCTCCTCGCTCATCCGCTTCCACAGCGGCGTGTCGTACAGCGACACCAGCTCCGGCGGCCAGAACCACTTGCCCTCCTCGAAGGGCGCGTCCCAGTCCAGCTCCTCGTCCGGGTCGAAGGAGTGCTTGGCGGAGGAGGCCAGCAGCCGCTGGGCCACCTGCTCCCGGTCCTTGAGCAGGCCGAGCGCGTCGCGCAGCCCTTCCAGCGCGTCGGCTTCCGTCAGGGTCGTCATGGCTGTCCCACCTCGTCGTACGGGATGTGCGAATGGGTTACCCGCGGTCACACCATGGTCCTTATGAGACTGCCTGTCAGCAAGCTCGTCAATCCCCCGCGCGTCACTTGCCGCGCAAGGGCCTCGGGCCGAGCGGCCCAGCCCCCCTCGGCGCCCCGCCGGCCACCGGCTTCGCCGCCTCCGGCGGGAACGGCGGCCGCAGCGTGAACGCGCACGGCGCCGGCGTCCACCGGGTCGAGGCCGTCGACGAAGCCCGTCGGCCGCGGAGGGCCGGCGGGAGACCGGGACGGGCGATGCCGCCCTGGGCGAGCTCGTGGACGGCGTCGGTCATGACCGGAGTGCGGGCCGGACGCCCGCACTCCGAGACCCCCGTCTCATCGGGCGGACGTCCGCGCCTGCGAGTCCAGCACCGCCTCCATCACCGCCCGCGCGATCGGCGCCGCGACCCCGCTGCTCGTGATCCGCCCGCGCCGCGCCGACCCGCCCTCGAGCACCACCGCGACCGCCACCCGCGCCTCCGGATCGCGGTCGCCGTGCGCCCAGGAGACGAACCAGGCGTACGGCGTACCGGAGTTGCCGACGCCGTGCTGGGCCGTGCCGGTCTTGCCGCCGACGGTCGCCCCGCGGATCGCGGCCCGCGCCCCGGTGCCCTTCTCCACCACACCGGTCATCAGCTCCTTCAGCAGCGCGGCCGTCGACGGGTGCATCGCCTGCCGGACCGGGCGGGGACCGGCCGCCCACACCGTGCCGCCGTCGGCCCGCGTCGTCCGCTCCACCAGGTACGGCGCCCTGACCTGCCCCCGGTTCGCCACGGCCGCCGCCACCATCGCCATCTGCAACGGCGTGGCCCGCGTGTTGTACTGCCCGATCGACGACAGCGCGAGCTGCGCCGGGTCCGCCGAGGTGTCGAAGGTGCTGCGCGCCACCGAGAAGGGGATCCGCAGCCCGTCGTCGCCGAACCCGAAGCCCGCCGCCGCGGCCGCCATGCCCCGCATGCCCACGGCCACGCCGAGCTGCGCGAACACCGTGTTGCAGGACCGTTCGAAGGCCCGCCGCAGCGAGGCGTTCCGGCACCCGTCGGCCCGGTTCGTCAGCCACTTCCTCGTCCCCGGCAGCCGGTACGGGTCCGGCGAGCGGGTCCGCCGGTCCAGGCCGGTGACCACGCCCGCGTCCAGCGCCGCCGCCGCGGTGACCACCTTGAAGGTGGAGCCCGGCGGGTAGGTCTGCCGCACCGCCCGGTTGAGCATCGGCTGGTCCGCGTCGCCGTTCAGCGCCTCCCAGGACCGGGTGACGGCCGCCCCGTTCCCGGACAGCACCTGCGGGTCGTACGACGGCGTGGACACCAGCGCCAGGATCCGCCCGGTCGACGGCTCCACCGCGGCCACCGCCCCCTTGTGCCGGCCCAGCCCCTCGTACGCCGCCTCCTGCGCGGCCCGGTGGATGGTCGTCACCACGTTCCCGCCCCGGCTCCGGGCGCGGCTGACGTCCCGCCACAGCGGCAGGGGCGCCAGCATCGGGTCCGTGCCGGACAGCACGCCGTCCTCCGCGTGCTCCAGCAGCGTCGTCCCGTACGCCTGCGAGGAGAAGCCGGTGACCGGCGCGTACAGGGGGCCGTTGCGGTAGGTCCGTTCGTAGCGCAGGTGCTCGCCGGTGTCCCGGGACCCGGTGACCGGCTCGCCGCCGACCAGGATGTCGCCGCGCGGCTGCTGGTAGCGGGCGATGGCGGGCCGGCGGTTGGCGGGGTTGCCGTCGTACGCCGGGGCCTGCACGACCTGGACCCGGGCCGCGTTCACCAGCAGGGCGAGCAGCAGCAGCGCGCAGAAGACGGCGGCGTGCCGGATGTGGCGGGTCATCCTGCCTCCCCGCCCCTCACGGCGCCGTCCGCCCGTCGTACTGGCGGCGCGCCGCGTCGCTGACCCGGATCAGCAGGGCCACGATCGCCCAGTTGGTGACGACCGAGGAGCCGCCCTGCGCCAGGAACGGCATCGCCATGCCGGTCAGCGGGATCAGGCCGGTCACCCCGCCGGCGATCACGAACACCTGCAGCGCCACGAGCGACGCGAGCCCGACCGCGAGCAGCCGGCCGAACGGCTCCCGCAGGGCGAGCCCGGCCCTGAACCCCCGCTCCACCAGCAGCGCGTACAGCAGGAAGAGCGCGCACAGACCGGCCAGGCCCAGCTCCTCCCCGGCCGTGGCCAGGATGAAGTCCGACTTGACGGCGAAACCGATCAGGAAGGAGTGGCCGTGCCCCAGCCCCGTGCCGAGCACCCCGCCCGCCGCGAAGGCGAACAGGGACTGCGCGAGCTGGTCCGGGCCCTGCCCCGCCTCGATCGAGGCGAACGGGTGCAGCCAGTCCTGGATCCGGCCGTGCACGTGCGGCTCCAGCCGGCCCACGGCCACCGCGCCCAGCGACGCCAGCAGCAGGCCCACGGCGATCCAGCCGGTGCGGCCGGTGGCCACGTACAGCAGGACGACGAACAGGGCGAAGAAGAGCAGCGAGGTGCCCAGGTCCCGCTCCAGCACCAGCACGCCGACGCTCACCAGCCAGACGGTGAGGATCGGCCCCAGCACGCGGCCGGTCGGCAGCTGCAGCCGCCCGACGCGGCGGCCCGCGTATGCCAGCGCGTTGCGGTTCGCCGCCAGGTACGCGGCGAAGAACACCACCAGCAGCACCTTCGCGAACTCGCCCGGCTGGATGGAGAACCCGGCGATCCGGACCCAGAGGCGGGCCCCGTTCACGGCCGGGAAGAAGATCGGCAGCGTGAGCAGGGCCAGCGCGGCCGCCACGCAGACGTACGTGTAGCGCTGCAGGAGGCGGTGGTCGCGCAGCAGCAGCACCACGACGATGAACAGCGCCACGCCCAGCGTCGACCACACCAGCTGGGCGGGCGCCGCCCGGTCGCCCGGCGTCCCCAGGTCCAGCCGGTAGATCAGCACCAGGCCGAGGCCGTTGAGCAGCACGCCGATCGGCAGCAGCACCGGATCGGCGTACGGGGCCCGCAGGCGCACCGCGCCGTGCGCGACCAGCGCGAGCACGCCGAGCCCGGCACCGTAACCGACGGCGCCGGGCGGAACGGCGCCCCGGGTGGCCAGGCCGACGGCGCAGTAGCCGTACACCGGCAGCAGCACGGCCAGGACGATCAGGGCGAGCTCGACGCCGCGGCGCCGGGGGAGACGCACGGCGCGGGCGGGGGCGCCCGCCCGTACCGGAGCGGGAGCGGTTCCGACCCTGGTCATGTCCGGAACCCGCTCACCTGGTGGGGGGTGCGTACGGTGTGGCTCAGCACCAGCGTGGCTTGTGTCCGGCGGTGTCGATGTAGCGGGCCGAGCCCCAGGCCCAGGTGCCGTCCGCGAGCAGATACCACAGGCGGTTGCCCTCCACTGACTCGCCGCCGGTCATGCAGTAGATCCTGACCACCTCGCCCCGGTGGGCGTAGCGGATGGTCTGGGAGCCGCGGTTCGGGGCGCTGCGCAGGACCAGCGTGCTCGCCGTGACGACGCCTCTGGTGAAGCGTGAGTCGTGGTGGGCGCCGCCGTTTCCGCCGCCGTTTCCGCCGTTTCCGCCGCCGGCGAAGTCGCCGTTTCCGCCGCCGTTGAAGCCCCCGCCGTTTCCGCCACCGTGCCCGCCGTTTCCGCCGCCGGCGAAGCCGCCGTTTCCGCCGGTGAAGCCGCCGTTGCCGCCGCCGTTGAAGCCCCCGCCGTTTCCGCCGTTTCCGCCGTGCCCGCCGCCGTTTCCGCCGGTGAAGCCGCCGTTGCCGCCGCCGTTGAAGCCCCCGCCGTTTCCGCCGTTGAAGCCGCCGTTCCCGCCGGTGAAGTTGCCGTTCCCACCGCCGTTGCCGCCGCCGTGCCCGCCGTTGCCGCCGCCGTTGAAGCCGCCGTTCCCGCCGGTGAAGCCCCCGCCGTTCCCGCCGTTGAAGCCGCCGTTCCCGCCGTTGAAGCCGCCGTTCCCGCCGGTGAAGTTGCCGTTGCCGCCGCCGTTGAAGCCGCCGTTTCCGCCGTTGAAGCCGTTGGCGTAGGGATTGCCGCCCCGGCCGTCACCCGCGACGGCGGGGGTGACGGTGGCCGCGGCGGCGAGGGCGCCGACGGCGGCCACTATGGCGATGCGGCGGGTGAAGGGAGAGCGCAGAGTCATGGGAGTACCTCCGGAAGAGGACGAAGAAGTCAAAGGTGACTCATCGCCACATTAGGAGCGACGTCCGGACGGCGCCCGTCACACTGCGCCATCAGGGAGAAGCCCGCCGGCGGGAGGTGTCCGAGGCAGTGTCAGCGTGGCGACCGCCCCGCCGTCCGGCGCGTTCGCGAACTCCAGCCGGGCGCCCAGCACCTCCGCCTGCCCCAGCGCGATGGTCAGTCCGAGCCCGTGCCCCTTGGCCCCGCCCTCGGTGCGGAACCGCTGGGGTCCGTGCGCGAGCAGGTACTCCGGATACCCGTCCCCGTGGTCCCGCACCGTGACCCGCGGTCCGTCGACGGTCAGCTCCACCGGCGCCCGCCCGTGCCGGTGCGCGTTCGCGACCAGATTGCCGAGCACCCGTTCCAGCCGCCGCCGGTCCGTCTCGACCGCCACGTCCCGGACGACCCTGACCCCGGTGCCGGTCCCCGAGGCCCGCACCACCCGCTCGGCGAGCGGTCCCAGCCGCTCGGTGCCCACCTCCAGCCGCTCCCGCCCGGTGTCCAGCCGGGAGATCTCCAGCAGGTCCTCGGTGAGGGTGCGCAACGCCGCCACCCGGTCCCGGACCAGCTCCGTCGGGCGGCCCGGCGGCAGCAGCTCGGCCGCCGCGTGCAACCCGGTCAGCGGGGTGCGCAGCTCGTGCGCCACGTCCGCGGTGAACCGCTGCTCGGCCAGCAGCTTGCCCTGCAGCGACGCCGCCATGGAGTCCAGTGCGGCGGCGACCGCGGCCACCTCGTCCTGCGGGCGCGCCGGGTCCTTAGTACGGGGATCGTCCACGCGCGCGTCCAGGTCCCCCGCGCTGATCCGCCGGGCCACCCGGGCCGTGGCGTGCAGCCGCCGCGTCACCCGCGTCACCGCGAACGCCCCCACCAGCACCGTCGCCCCGATCGCCGGCGCGGACGACCACACGATCGCCCGGTCGAGGCCGTCGATGGTGCGCTCGCCCTGCGCGTAGTCGACCTCGACCGCGAGGACCCGGCCGCGGTCGGCGGGGCCCGCCGCCCACATCGTGGGGCGCCCGTCGTGGTCGGCGACCATGGTGCCGCGGTCCCCGGCCGCGGCCAGCTCCCGCAGCGGCCGGGGCAGTCCCGGCGGGTCGAGGCCCGCGCCCGGCCCCAGCGCGTCCCCGGCCTCGAACGCGTCCGTCGCCCGCGCCAGCCGCTGCAGCGCCAGCTCGCGGGCCTGCCCGACGGTCTGGTTCGTCACCGAGACGTGCACGAGGACGCCGAGCAGCGCGGCGAGCGCGCAGCACATCACCGTGACGAGGCCGGCGGCCCGCACCGCCAGCCGGCCCGCCCACCGGGGCAGCGCGAGCGCCCGGGGCCGTCTCACCGGGCGCTCGCGGAGGGCCGGGGCGGGTGCGTGCGCGGACCGGTGCGCAGCATCTCGTCGTGGGTGAGGAGCATCGCGCGCTGGTCGGGGTCCCAGGTCCAGGTGAGCCGGTACTCGTACCCCGCCACCTCCGACGGCGAGCGGATGATCAGGGACCGGCCGGTCAGCTCGACCCCGCTCACCGCGTCCTCCCACGCCATCACCTGCACCAGCCGGTGCCGGTCGGCGGTGTAGACGCGCACCGCGGTGGTGCTGCCGGGCAGCAGCCGGAAGCCCAGCGTGAGATCGTCCCGCCCGTCGCCGGTCAGATCCCGGTAGTACGGATCGAGGACCGGGCACCCCGCGCGGCCCCCGGCGCAGTCGTCCATCCGCTCGGCCGTCCCGCGGTACGGCGCCCCGGGGCCGCCGTACTCGTCCGGCCGCGCGGCGATCTCGGCGCGTACCACCGCCACCGGGTCCACCGCGCGGATGCCGTCGCCCGGTACGGCGACGCCCTCGACGACCTCGGTGTCCACCTCGCCGATCTCGAAGGCCGGGCTCGACGCCGGCGTCAGCTCCGGCCACAGCCGCGCCGGACCGGTCGCGGCCGGTGTCGCCCCGGCGTTCCGCAGCCCTCCGGTGTCGCCGCAGCCCGCGGCGGCCGCCAGGAGAAGGGCGACGGCGAGTGCGGTACCGGCACGGCCGGCGTGGAAGAGGCGGCTCAACGGTACTGTGCTCCTGTCGACCTTCGTCCTGTCGTCCTGTCGTCCGACTGCCCTGTCGTGCTGCCGGCCCGCCGGCCCGCTGCCCGTCGGCCCGCTGCCCCGCCGGATTGCTGAGCCGGCGGCCCGGCGAACCGGGGCGACCGGAGATCCCGTACACCTTATTCGCGGGGAAGTCCCCTTCCCCGCGTCCGGGGTGCCGCCGAGCGGACCGCGCACCGCTGCCCGGCCGCCCCCGAAGGACAGCCGGGTCCTTGCACCCGGAGCACCCCGCCTGTTCCCATGGTCATGGGGTGATGCCGTATGAGCGCACTGCGCGTCATACCGACCTGGCGCCACGGCCGGGAGCGGCTCTACGTCTGCCACCCGGACGGCCGGAACGTCGCCTGGTACGACCGCGAGGCGGCCCGGGTCAACCTGCTCAGCGAGGACCGCAGGGAGGACGTGCTCCGAGCGCTGCGCCCCTTCCTCACCGGCCCGGTCGCGGTGGGGCCGCCCCCCGTCCCCACCCCCGCGGAGCTGGCCCGCCTCTCCCTGCACCCGGACGACGACCTCGCGCCCAACCGTCCCGGCGAGGCCCTGCTGGTCGCCCTCGACCGCGACCCCGGCCCGGCCCGCCTCCTCCGCCCGGACCCGCGCCGCCGGGCGCTGGAGGCGGAACAGACGGTGGGGGAGGCCCTGGACCGCATCGACGGCGCCGGCTGGCACACCCTGCACTCCGTCCCGCTCCCCGGCGGCGACCGCATCCACCACCTGGCGATCGGCCCCGGCGGCCTGTTCGCCGTCCACACCCTGTACGCCCGCAAGCAGCGGGTCCGCATCGCCGACCCCCTGGTCGCCCTGGGCCGCCACGACCCGCAGCCGCTGCTGCGCCGTGTCCGCGCCGCCGCCGACCGCGCCTCCTACGCCCTGACGGCCGAGGTCCGCCCCGTCCTGGCCCTGACCGGCCCGGCGGACGTGACGGTCGAGATCCCGCCGCGCGAGGTCCGCGTCCTGCGGGACACGGAGATCGTGGGCCTGGCCCGGCTCGGGGGCCTGCTGAAGCCGGCGGACGTGGAGGCACTGCACGCGATGGCGCGGGACCGGAACACGTGGACGCGGTTGTGAGCGGCCGCCCCACCGGCCGGAAGCACCGGTCCGGTGCCCGGACGCCGATGTCATGACTCTGCCCAGGGGAATCGTCCGCGCGGTACCGAGGCCCAGCCCGGGCGCGCGGCCGGTCGTGGCGAGGGCCGACCCCAGCCCTCGCCACGACCGGCCCACCTCTTCGGACGACCCGCTCGCCGCCGACGCCGTCCGGTGACCGTGCCGAACCGGCGATAACCCGCCTGTCCGCGGAAGCCCCCCGGACACCGGTGGGCGCCCGCACCGCACGGCCGTGGGCGACCGGCTGCCGCCGGGACGGGCCCTGCCGGGGACGACGGGGAACGCGTCGCGGTCGCCCCCGCGGACGGCGAACGGCGCCGCACGCCGTGCGCGCCCCGCGACCGTGCCCCCGCGGAGCGGCGGCACGACGATCGCCCCGGGACGCCCCGCGGCACCGGTTCACCGGCGGGGCCCCCGCGTGCCGCGGAGCCGGAAACGATCCGTACCCCGTTCCCCCGCAGGGGTGAAACGACCCGCGCCGCGAGCTGCCCGAGCCCCGTGAGCGGACAGGGGCGGCCGCGGCCTGCCGTACGGGGGCGGTCGGCCCGCGCGCCCCGCCTCCCCTAGGCTGACGAAACGCCAAGTGCGTGTCCCCGGCAGAACGGAGGAGCCATGCGAGGCCTCACCGAGGCGGACCTCAAGGCACTGGCCGGCCCCCGTTCCTACGAGCGCGGACTCGGCTACCTGGACGCGGTGACCGGGGTGGAGGTCGGCGACGGCCGGGTCACCGCGAGCGTCCACGGCACGGAACGGTACGAGGCGGAGCTGACGCTGGACGGCCCCGGCGGGCTGTCCGGCGCGTGCGACTGCCCGTACGGCCTGGAGGGCAACTTCTG
Organism: Streptomyces glaucus; assembly: GCF_039533365.1. Taxonomy (NCBI): domain Bacteria; kingdom Bacillati; phylum Actinomycetota; class Actinomycetes; order Kitasatosporales; family Streptomycetaceae; genus Streptomyces; species Streptomyces glaucus. The sequence continues at coordinate 107,555 of NZ_BAAATK010000017.1, read as the reverse complement.
CAAGCACCTGGTCGCCCTCGGCCTGACGGTGCTCGCCCGGCGGGAGAGCCTGCCGCGGCAGCGGAAGGCGGCCCGCGACCGGGCACAGGCCCTCGACACGTGGCTGTCCGCCCTGTCCAAGGACGAACTGGTCGCTCTGGTGCGGGAGCAGATCGGCGAGGACCGGCAGTTGCGGCGCCGCCTGGAATTGCGGGCCGCGAGCGCTCGTGGAGACCTCGCCGCGGTCCGGGCCCGCGTCCGTGAACTGCTGGACATCAGCCCGTTCGCCCGGTACGGGTACGTCGAGTACGCCGACGCCCGCGCCTACGCCGACCAGGCCGGGCAGGCCGTGTCCGCGATCGGCGCGCTCACCGGCTCGGGCCGGGCCGCCGACGCGGTCACCCTGGCACGGGAGGCCATGCGGCTGCTGGCCGAGGCGGTCGAGAGCGTCGACGACTCCGACGGCCGGCTCGGACAGGTGGGCGCCGACCTCGCCGAAGCCCACCTCGAAGCGTGTCGCGCGGCCCGCCCCGACCCCGAGGAACTGGCGCGCTGGATCGTCGGCCACGTGCTCGGCGACTCGGACGACGGCCTCACCGACGTGGACCCGCTCGACTACGCGGACGTCCTCGGCGACGAGGGCATGGCCCTGGTGCGGAAACTGGCGGTCGAGGCATGGCGGGGCAACCGCCGCGGCTGGGCGGAGAAACACCTGCTGGAGCGTCTCGCCAAGGCGGGAGGCGACATCGACACGGTGATCGCCGTGCACGCGGCCGCCCTCGCCCCGAACGGTCACACCCATCTGCTCATCGCCCGCGAACTGGAAGCCGCCGGACGCCCCGACGAAGCCCTGAACTGGGCGGAGCGCGGTCTCCGGGACGCCCGGGAACTCTCCGCCGTCGACACCGCCCTCGTCGACCACCTCTGCGACCGCTACACGCAGACGGACCGGCTCGCCGACGCCGTCACCCTGCGCCGCGACCACTTCGGCGCCCGCCGCACCCTGCTCGCGTACCAGCGGCTGCGCGACGCCGCCCGGGCCGCCGGCCGCTGGCCGGCCGAGCGCGAGGGAGCGCTGACCCTGCTGCGCGCCGATGCGCAGCGGCGTCGACCAGGCCGGTACGGCGGCCCCGTCCTGGTCGACGCCCTGCTCGACGACGAGGACGTCGACGCCGCCTGGCAGGCCGCCACCGACACCGGCGCCGACGACCGGCAGTGGCTCGCCCTCGCCGACCGGGTCCGGGCCACCCGCCCCGCTGACGCGCTCGGCGTCTACCTGCGCCTGGCCGAACCGCTGACCGGACAGACCGGCAACGCGGTCTACGAGCAGCTCGTCGGCCTCCTGCTGAGCATCCGGGACTGCCACCGCCACCTGGGCACGGAGGGCGAGTTCACCGCGTACGTCACCGGCCTGCGCACCGCCCGAAAACGCAAGCGGAACCTGATGCGCCTGATGGACGAACACGGCCTGTGAGCCGCACGGCACCACGGCACGCCACCCACCCCCGCCACCCGCTCGTGTCCACCACAGACCGCCGCCGGAACCGGACCAGCCGACGGGAAAGATCATGGCGAGGAACCCGGGAAGGACCAGCCGCCCCGGCCGCCCCACCCTCCGCGAGCCCTGCACACCCGGTCCGCCGCCGGACACACCCAGCCCGCTGCCGACCGCCGACCGCCCGGACCAGATCCAGCACCCCTCGCCCGGCACCGCCTCACCGCCCACGACTTCCCGGACGGAACAGCTAGGCTTCAAGCCCGAACCCGTCCCAAGCCCTTCTCACCGAGGGTCGGCTGGGACCGGTGACAGCCCCTCTGCCCACTCGCAGACAACGTTGGGTGGACTGCTCCCGGCGTCCTGGCCGGACTCGGCTCCCGTGGCGGTCGCCGGGGAGGACCACCTCTTGCTGATCTCCAGGAGATGCCATGGGCCTGCTCACGATCCTCGACGAAGCGGTGGCCGCTCTCAAGGCTCCCCTGGGAGAGGACGACCGGGCGCAGGGCTGGACCGACGACCTCCGGCGAGAGCTGCAGGAAGAGATCTCCGTCAACCGCTCGGTGCTGCGCCGCCACGGGACGGGTATGGCGCGGCACCTGCGCCCGCGCCTCGACGAGTGGATGGACCACGAGGGCGTGCGGCCCGGACGCCTCCGGAACCTGGTGAGCGACGTGCAACGGTCGCTCGCGGAAGCTCGGACCACGACATGAGAAACCCCCACCGACCTGAACGTCCCTCTCCCGCCACCAACCCGCGAACAGCTCACAGACCCCGACACACAGCTGCTTCGGGCGGCATCCGCCTGCACAGACAAAAAGACCCCGCACCCAACGTTTCCGCTGGTCACGGGGTCTTCCGGCACTTCCTGCAAAGTGCCCCCGGCAGGATTCGAACCTGCGCACACGGCTCCGGAGGGCGCTTCGGTCCTAGGGAAAGCAGCTGGTCAGCGCCTCACGGGCACTGACTTAGGCCGTTCCTGTCCACGGATAGTCCAGAGTCAGCCGACAACCTCTTGAGGAGTTCGATCACGGACCGGCCCTGTCACCTATCAGTGTGGCGCACCGGCTGCGCTTGGCTGTGGGGATACACTGGCGTTCATCACCGTTGATGTCACGTGAGGTGCTTGCTGCAGCGCCGCTGTGAAGTTGTTGAATATGCCGGGCGGGAACGACGTCACGCCCAACCTCTCCATGCCTGCCCAAGCTGACTGCCCCTTTTGATGACAAACACGAACTCGTTCTTGGACGGCGGAAGCGTCGAGGGCAGCGTCATCAGCCTCTAGGCGGCAAGCTCCCTGCTGATCCGCTCGCGCAGTGCCGCGATGACCCGCTCTCTCTCCGGTGCCGCGTACTTCTTGATCAAGCGCGTCGAGAGGCGCTTGATGCCGTGGTGGTCCGCCATACCTCCGTGTGCAATCCCCGTGGTTCTGGTCGCTCCATACGGGCTTCTGCAAGAGACGCGCGGCATGCTGTTTGCATCCGCAGCGGTTGCTGCGGCACTACGAGTCCCATTTTGGAAAAATGGGACAAATTGGGCGGCCATGCTTGCAGACAGTTGAGTCCTGTTACAGGCTTCCCCGTGAGGGGCTACGCTGGGCTCTCTCGGGAGCGTACGGGATGAGAGTTTAATGGTGGCGACATTGGTGAGGCCAGGCGTGGGTGAACTGCAAAATCGAGATGAGCTGTACCGAGAAATGATTCTGGCTCCACTTCGTAAGTGCGCTGACTATCTTCCCAAGATGGGGGGAGAGGGGGAGGTGGACCTCGATGGTTTCACGCACATATATGGCGTGGATCCTCTCTATCACTGGATGGGATTCGATTCTCCTCTAATGTTCGCTGCACATAAGGCGGCAGGGGGAATGACCTCTATCTATCGCCAGCTGGGCATTGGATGTGAAAGGCTTTTCCGGCGCGTCTTGCGTGACCAGTTTTCTCTCACGGAAGAACAAGTGACATGGTCATACGAAATTATTTCCGATGGTGAACCTGAAGACGCCGGCAAGTCGGTTAAACCGCGTATACTGTCGCTTGATGGCCGTGTGAATGTCGACGACGTGCAAGACGCGGCTGCCGCAGCCCGAGTTAGAGCATGGATAGACCGTCAGAGGGAGGAACTTGACATTTCCGCCCCACTCAAGGGTGCAGTCTTTGAGGTACGACAAGGGTATAAGTCCGCAGATTCTAAGCGTCAGAACGCCGACTTGGCTAACGCGGCGCAAGCGCTGGGGCACGGCTATCTGCCAGTGCTCACCATTATGAGTACTCAGATCAACCATGCCGTACGTGCCCGATATGCCACTGGCAACTGGTCTGTGCTCATGGGAACCGTAAGTGCGGATGATTCTTTGCATAGCACCTTCGACTTTATGCACCAAGTGGTCGGTTATGATCTGCGGGCATTTTTTGAACGCAACACAGAGACCCTTCGTGCCAGCATGGAAGACATCCTGTCCGCTCTCCTGGAGGCCAAGTGAGTACATCGGTCGATCGCGCTGCGCTGGCTCGTAACGAACACATGACGTTCCGAGCAAACATGGGAGTGGGGCGCCACGGTTGGCTTCGACTTACTCCGGCCTATGGCGTCCGACTGGTTAGGGACCGCATTTCCCCTCTGCCTGAGGGAAGCGTGATCACCGACCCATTCTCCGGGACGGGAACGACCCCCCTTGCTGCAGCTGAATTGGGGCATTATGGTCAATCTGTTGATGTCAATCCCTTCCTGATTTGGCTCGGAAGGGTTAAGACGGCCCACTATTCTTCAGCGACCCTTATTGCTGCCGTCGAGGCTGCTCAAGAAGTCGTGGCGTCGGCTCAGGCACACCACCGAGACGATAATTTGTGGCAGCCTAACCTGTTCAAGATCGAAAAATGGTGGAGTCCTGGGGCGCTTCATGCTCTGAAGGCCCTTAGGGCATCAATCGATCGGTATGAAGGGCAGGTCAAGGACCTGCTTGAGATCTCCCTCTGCCGCTCCTTGATCTCAGTTTCGAATGCGGCTTTCGATCATCAATCCATGTCCTTTAAGGACGGCTCAGGTGAGCCGGCCTTGTTTGAAATGGATGACGCCACGCAGGCGTTCAGCACCTTCAGTAGTGAAATGTCGTCGATCATCGAGTCTGCTCGCTATGACTTGCTTGGCTCGGCTTCCATCCACGAGGGAGATTCGCGCGTCGGTGTCCAAGGTCTAAAGGAAGCGGACCTTGTTCTGACCTCGCCCCCCTACGTAAATCGCATGTCATACATTAGGGAACTGCGGCCTTACATGTACTGGCTTCGATATTTGGATCTAGCTAGCGATGCTGGGGATCTTGACTGGCGGGCTATTGGCGGGACGTGGGGCACGGCGACGTCAAAGCTGAAAACCTGGTCTCCTATGACAGAGACACCCGTCGATGATGCTATTCGCACGGTTTGTGCGCGCATTGCGGAAGATGGCGGAAAGAATGGTCCTCTGCTTGCAAGCTACGTCCATAAGTACCATCACGACATGTGGCTCCACTTCCAATCGATCACTCCTGTTGTAAAGCAGGGTGGATCAGTGTCCTATATTGTCGGTAATAGCACCTTCTATGGGCATGAGGTGCCCGCGCATGAGTGGTATGCGGATATGCTTAAAGAGCTCGGCTACTGCGACGTCAAGATTGTTACTATTCGGAAGCGCAATAGCAACAAGGCGCTATTTGAATACGATGTGACAGGAGGTCGTCCTTGAACGTGGTAAAGGAAAGCCGGATGGCTGGAGTGGCTTTGCTTCAAGACGGCGACGTATGGGTGGTCATGGTGAAGGGGGATGAGGTGATACGTACCCGAGTTGAGAGCCTGGCCCTCATTATGTACGACGAGGAGCGCGCGGCCAATGACCCTGCAAAGGAAAGGCGCGCGCGGGAGCGAGCGCACTATGAAATGCAGGCTGTCCGTAGCGATTCCTTCGCTAGACGTGCGGCTAACGCACGCAAAAGTGGTGGACGGGGCGGACGGGGAGGTGTGTAATCGAGGTGTCCGAAGCGCGGCGCCCGTTGGTCTGCCTCGATGCCCTGGCCAGCCTGGCTGTCGCAAAAAACCGTCGCAGCAGGTTCATGTGCTTGATGTAGCTCATGATTCCTCGTGTGTCATCGGACACCGGCCTCACTGGCCAGTAGGAACGGCAGATGTTGTCGGCTTCCAGCGGCGTCAGGTTGGCCAGTGTCCGCTTCGACGCAGCGAGTTGGCTATGTAACGGTCACCTCTGATCAGTCGCAGTCGCGGCAGATCGGCTGGCCGTTCTCCTCTCGCGCTCGCTGGCTGCGGTGGTGTACCAGGAAGCAGCTCATACAAGTGAACTCATCTTGCTGCTTTGGCAGTACCCGGACGGCCAGTTCTTCATTCGAGAGGTCGGCGCCTGGTAGCTCCAGGCCCTCTGCGGCATCGAACTCATCAATGTCCACCGTTGAGATCGACTTGTCGTTGCGCCGAGACTTCAGCTCTTCGATGCTGTCTTCGTTGAGGTCGTCATCGGTCTTGCGTGGGGTGTCGTAGTCCGTTGCCATGCTGTCTCCCCCTATGGGTAGTGATCGATCCTGTCCAACGCGGTAACGCTTGAGAAGCCAGGCTTGTGCCCGATCCGAGGCGAGGATTTGCGGGAAGTTGAGCGGCCGGCGTATCCGCATGCTCGCCGAGTGGTGACTCAGCGTGTTCGTAGGTCACGGTTGTCGGCGTACCGGAAGCCGAATACGCGCGACAGACAGCCGGATCACGTGATTCCCTCGCCTGGGCACTGATGTGGCCGGTGCGGGTGGATGCTTCGGGCCCGGGCCACCAGCCGTCGGCCCGTCTCATACCGGACGTAGCCGACCGCCCCAGCCACGACGTGTTCTGAACTCGTGCACTGTGTGCCTGCCTCTTGGGCGGGAGCGGGTGGGTGGCGGTGCCGAGCGGGGCGGAGACATGAGCGCGGGCGCCGCCGGCCGCCCGCGCTCGCCCGGAGGAGCGAAGCGACGACGGGTGCTTGAACCAGTAGGGAGAGTTTGAATCACGCTCGTACTGCTGGTCGTTGATGCTGCTCCTGTGCCCGGTGGCTGCTGGCTCGTGGTGTAGAACCCTGGGTATGGGGAGTGAACGGCGCGAGCGGATGAGGGTGCTTGGGGCGCGTCTTCGGGCTCTGCGTGCGGATGCCGGTCTGACGGGTGCTGCTCTGGCGCAGCGGGCCGGTGTAGGTCAGCCGACGGTCTCCAAGGTGGAGAACGGGCGTATGGTCCCGAGCTTTGATGTGCTGGACCGGCTGTCTCGGGCGCTCGGGCTCGACGAGTCGACCGCCGGGGAGGTCCGCGAGTTGCTGGCCGCGGTTGAGGCTGCGGTGGTGACCGGCCCTGAGCCCGAAGAGAACGTCTCCGCGAGCCTCGTCGTGGATGAGGCGGTCCGCGGGGCTCGGCTGGTGCGCTCCTTTCAGTGTGTGGTCCTGCCGGCCATGCTTCAGAGCGCCGAGTATGCCCGGTACGTCTTCCTGGCTTCGCCGGGCCTGGACGCTGCGGCGGTGGGCCGGGCCGTTGCTGCTCGCGTGGACCGACAGAGCCTGTTGTACGAGCCGGGGCGCGAGTCGGTGTTCGTGTTGACGGAAGCGGTGTTGCGGACGTGGCCGGGGGCGCCGTCGCTGATGCTCGCCCAGCTCGATCGACTGTTGGCCGTCGAGAGCCTGGACACGGTACGGCTCGGGGTCATCCCGTGGCGTCGACCGGTGCCGGTGCTGCCTCGTCACGGCTTCACGCTCTGCGACCGGCGGGCCGTTGTGATTGAGGGGTTCCCCGGTGAGCGGGTCTCGACCGAGGCGGATGACCTCGCCTTCCATGAGGAGATGTTCAGCCGCTTCGAGGGCGCGGCCGTCTTCGGCGGTGAGGCGCGGGACCTACTGGTGCAGGTGATGAAGGAGTTCCGCGAGATGACAGCCACCGTCACCCAGTAGAGGAATAATTCCTCTACATGCCTGGATCGACGTTGATCGTGGGAATACTCTGCTTCTCGTGCTGTCTAGCCCTCTAGACGAGGAGTCTTCCTGTGCTCACCAAGTGGGGTCGTGCCTTCCCTGGCCTGCCTGAACAAGTTGCCGAAGCTCGCCACTTCGTGGCCGGGTTACTCCGGGAGTGGGGCCGCGTCGACGAGGCGGCTCTGATCGTCGGGGAGCTGGCGGCCAACGCCGTACGTCACACGCTGAGCGGCAAGGCCGGCGGCTGGTTCCTCGTGGTCGTCGGCTTCGGTGCGGACTTCGTGCGGATCGAGGTGATCGACCAGGGCGGCGACGGTGTACCCACGATGCGGGATGCGAGCAGCCTGGAAGAGGGCGGCCGCGGGTTGATGCTGGTGGCGGCCTGTGCGAAGGACTGGGGTGCCAAGGTGCTGCCGCAGGGTTCTTCGGTGTGGGCGGACCTGGTGCGGGAGGAGGCGTGAACGCGCCCGGCCTGCCCTGCCTCGGCCCTCTCACGGGCGGCGGGGGGTGACCCCTTGTGGGGTACCCCGGCGTCGGTCTGGCCTCTATGCGGTAGGCGTCCGGTCGGGACGGCGACTCCCGCCCGTTTCGTCTAGGGGCCTAGACTCGTGGCTGAGGCAAGGAGGTGAGGGCATGTCGGACGAGTTGCAGCGGATCATGGCGATCGATGATCCGTACCTGCTCCTGCGTGAGGTCACGACCCGATTGGCCGAGGCGCAACAGGAGGTCACCGAACTCGCTCGGCTGCGGCGCCGTGTGGTGCAGGACCTCCACGCACAAGGGCTGTCGTACGCGCAGATCGCGGCGAAGGCCGGCCTCAGCCGCGGGCGCATCCACCAGATCCGCCACACCGGCCCGGCTCCCGAGGGAGCGTTCCTCGGGTCGGGTGCCGTCACGGTCGCTACTCCGCTGCGACGGGACGACGAACGGGGACGCACGGTCGTCGCGGTGGACGACGTCAGTTCCGGCAAGCGGCTGGAAGACCTGGCGCGGTCGTACGGGCTCGACGTCACCTCCGAGCACGTGCCGGTGAGCGGAGAGATCGACCTGAACCGCGACGGCCTGGTCGTCGTCTGCGACCCGCGCATGTCTCAGGACATGTGGAACACCTACGCCCAGGATCCCGTGTTGCGCTGGGAGAAGGCGGAAGACGGGCCCTGGACGGTCGTGGACCGGCTCACCGGGACCATGTACCGGTCGGGGCAGGACAGTGATCCGGCCCGGCCGTACGACGTCGGTTATCTCGGCCGGCTGCCGCGCCCGGACGGCAAGGGCTCGCTTCTCGCCATCGCCGGTATCCACACGCAAGGCTCCCTCGGCGTGGTCCAGTTGTTGGCCTCCGAACTCAACTCCCTGTGGGGGCAGGTGGGAGATCGCCGGTTCTCCACGCTGGTGGGCGTCGAGTACGACCCGGAGACCAGTGAGCCGCGGTCCGTCGAACTGGTCTGCCCGCTCTATCGGCACGACGAGGAGACGGCAGGGTGAGGTCCGCCCTCGGCGCCTCGCCGTCCGCGCTGGGCAGTGAGAACGAGGACTTCGCCGCTGGCCGCCTCCGGCGCCGCCGTACTCCTCGACGGTGCCGGCGTAGCGGGCGCGGAAACCGGGTGCGTGCACGGCGTCGCCTGGTTCTCCGGAACGCTGGGAGCGCTGCTGCTCCACACTCTCACCGCGCGCCCGGCCTGGTCGCTCGCCGAATGTCTGGCCGACTCCCTCCGCGTCGTCCGCTCGCTTCACGAGGGCGTCTGCGACCTGGAGTACCGGGCCAGTCCGACCAGTACAGTCGTCGCCGTCCGAGCCCGTGACGGGGCGCTCGAACACCTCGTACTCACTGCTCCTCGCGGAACGAGACGGACACTCCTCCGTGGTCACTGACCGGCGGCTGGACGAGGTCGGCGCGCGGCTTCGCGGGGCGGTCGACGAACTGCCCACCGGTTCCCCGGAACACGCCGCCGCACTGGCCGAGTACCGGGACGCGCTGACGTCTCTCCGGAACCGGCCGGATGGTTTCTGGATCGCCGGCCCCGATCCGCTCGCGGCCGAGCATGCGCTGACCGGCACGGTAGCGCTGGACTCCCTGGCCTCTGTGACGCTGCTGAGCGACGGGGCGACGCGCCTGGTGGACCGCTTCGGACTCGCCTCGTGGGACGAGGCTCTGGCCGTCCTCGACTCCGCCGGACCGGACGAGTTGATCCGTCGGACCCGTGAAGCGGAGGACAGTGATCCCGACGGCCGGCGCTGGCCTCGGGGCAAGGCGCACGACGACGCCACAGTCCTGCACTGGGCGCTCTCGTAGAGCACGGGTCGTCTCGCCGACTCGACACTCGTATACCCCCCTAGACAGTTGCCGAGGTGCCGCGTTACGGTAATCGTCAACCCCCCTAGACAGTTGGGTGGGTTGCTCCCCGTGCTGTCTAGGGGGGTATTCAGCTCGGCTCGGCGTCCAGAACGGGCGCCCGATCAAGTGAGGTTCACAGAATGCGTGTCATCCCCGTGGACACTTCGTCCGCCACTCTGCTGGTCACGAAGCTGCCCGAGGTCAAGGTGAGGGACCGGCAGACCGGTGAGGTGGCCGTGGACCCGGTGACCAACGACCGGCTCATGGTCCTGGAGCTGGTGTTCATCGCCGCGGGCGGCTCGGACATGATCAAGGTCACCGTCCCCGAGAAGGGCATCGGCGAGGGCCTGGTCATGGGCGCTCCGGTCTTCCTGTCCGGCCTGGTGGCACGGCCCTGGGAGAGCGAGTTCGGCGGCCGTGTCCGGCACGGCATCGCCTACCGTGCGGACGCCGTCATGGTCGGCACCCCGGCAACTGCGCAGGGCTGAGCGCCATGACCGATGCCCTGCGGGTTCTGGTACCGGCACTGCTGGCGGTGGCCGCGCTGGCCGCGATGCGCCGTCGCCTGCCGGTCCTGTTCTGGTGGCTGGTCGGGTACCCGGTCGTCGCGCTGCGGGTGCTCACCTCGTACCGGGCGACGATGGACGCCTGCGGCCTGACGGTTCCCGCTTCGGCCGTGCGCCGGGCCACCGCCCGGATGATGGGGCGGCAGGCGGCGCCCGTACCGCCTCGCCGGTCGCTGCCGCTGCCGACCGGGTCCGGACTCGTGATGCGGCTGCGCATGGCGGCCGGGCAGGCGCCCGAGGACTTCACCGCCTCGGCCGACCGGCTGCGGCATGCCTGGGGCGCGCACGCCGTGCACGTCCGGCCCACCAAGCCGGGGCGGCTGGAGCTGCGGCTGGTCGGCTGGGACGTCCTCGCCGACGTCCGACCCGCTCGGCGCTGGCTGCGTACCGAACCGCTGTCCCTGCCGCTGGCGCTGCGCGAAGACGGGCACTGGCACGTCCGGGACTTCCGCACCGTGCCGCACGAACTGATCCTCGGCGCCACCCAGTCCGGCAAGTCCGTGTACCTGCGCAATCTGCTGTGCGGACTGGCTGGCCAACCCGTCGCGCTCGTCGGCATCGACTGCAAATGGGGCGTCGAACTGGCACCGTTCGCGCCCCGGTTGTCGGCGCTCGCCGATACGCCGGACCGTGCGAACGACCTCCTGGAGGTCTTGTTGGAGGAGATGGAGGCGCGGTTCCGCCTGATCGGCGTGACGAGCGGGGCCGGTCCGGGCACCGTGCTCACCTCGGACGTCTGGGGCCTGTCGAAAAAGGTGCGGCCGGTGCCGGTCGTGGTCGTCGTCGACGAGGTCGCCGAACTCTTCCTCGCGGCGAGCAAAGAGGACGAGAAGCGGCGGGACGCCATGGTCACCAAGCTCATCCGCCTCGCCCAACTCGGCCGCGCGGCCGGCATCTACCTGGAGGTGTGCGGACAGCGCTTCGGCGCCGAACTCGGCAAGGGCGCGACCATGCTGCGCGCCCAGCTGACCGGCCGAGTCTGCCACCGGGTCAACGACGAGACCTCCGCCAACATGGCGCTCGGAGACATCGCGCCGGAAGCCGCCTTGGCCGCCACCTCCATCCCGGCCGAACGGCCCGGCATCGCCATCGCCGGCGACTCCTCCGGCGGCTGGTCCCGCGTCCGCTCGCCCCACCTCACCCTCGACGACGCGGCGGCCGTCTGCCGCGACACCGCCGCCCTTGTGCCGGAACTGCCCCGGCTCGATCCCTCCCGGTCCGTCGCCGCTGCCGAACCGGCCGGGCCGTCCTCTTCCACCGCTGCCGTTCCCACTGCTCGCCCGGTGACCGAGTAACCGCACTTCCATTCCCCACGGCCGGCGTGACCGCCTCGCGCCACGTCCCTACCCCTCCCATGCCCGGACCCGGAAGGAAGCCCCATGCCACGCCCCACCGTCGCCGAGGTGAGCGCGCTCATCGCGGACCTGGCCGTGCTCCGCCAGGACCGCACCTCCGCCGAGTACGTCGCGCTCATGGCCCGTAAGGCGGACCTGCTGGAGCGCATCGCCGCCCACACGCCCGGCGACGCGGATGCCGCCGAGGCGGCCCGCCTCGCCCGTGAACGCGCCGACGCGCTCAAGTCCGCCGACTGATCGCACGGAAGGGAACCCGAGCCGATGCGTGCCCACCTGGTCCGCGTGGACGCCGTGATCATTCAGGCCGTCATCGCAGGTGCCCTGTCCTTCTCGCACCTGCACGACCTCGCCGCGGCGGCCGGACAGAGCGGCTGGAAGGCGTGGGCCTACCCCGTGAGCGTCGACCTGCTGCTGGTCGCCGCCTGGCGCCGGATGCGCCAGCAGCAGCGGGCGGGACAGGCGACCGGCGGACCGCGGCTGTGGTTCCTGGTGGCCCTGACCGCATCCCTCGGCGCCAACGTCGCCACCGCCGGGCTCCTCGACCTGGATGACGTACCGGCCTGGCTCCGCGTGACGGTCGCGGGCTGGCCCGCCGTCGCCTTCTTCGGCGGCACGCTGCTGGCCCACGCACCGCACGCCCCGGAAACGCCGGCGACCCCGGCCCCCTCGGCAGCGGACACGCAAGCGGAGCCGCGCCCTGCTCCGGCTGCCGTCGACCAGCCCGACCGCGAGGCGCTTCCGGCGACCTCCACCGACCCCGAACCGGCTCCGGAGCCCACCACCGAACCGGCCGCCCCTCCGGCCGCGGTGACCGCTTCCGCCGCTCTGCCGCCCGTCCTCGTCGACCGCGTCCGGGCCCTGGCCGAGGAACATCGCTCGGCCACCGGCCGCCCCGCCGACCCCGACGCCGTACGCGCCCGGCTCGGCCTGCCCCCGTCCATGACTCCGTCCGTCGCCCCCCACCTCTGAGAGGAGCACCACCATGCACCGGCGCTTCCGCAACGTCCGCCGCATCGGCCCCGTCAACGTCGCCTCGTACGTCGACCGCGGCCGGAACCGTCACCTGGCCGCCTGCACCGCGCCCCGCTGCGACTTCTCCGCCGAGTACGACAGCCGCGCCGCCGCCGAACTCGCCGCCCGTACCCACCGCTGCCCGGCCTGACAGGAGAACACCGCCATGGACGTCCCCCTCTGGCTCGCCCTGCTCGTCGTCGGGGTCCTGGGCGTCAAGCTCATCCGCCCGCCCTGGTGGCTCGTCGCCGTCCTGCTCGTCGGCGGCTACCTCCTCGCCGACAGCCTGCTTGCTCCCGTCATCGACAGCTTCCTCAAGTGACCCGCGAAAGGAGAGCACTCATGTTCCGACCGAAGGTCCCGACCATGCCGCAGCCCACCGGCCTGACCGCCCCGCCCGCCGTCGTCGAACCGACCGCCCTCACGCCGGGCGTCCCGGCTTCGCCGCCGGCCTCCGTCGCCCCGGTCCCGGCCCGTCCGGCCCGCCCGGCCGCCCGACTCACGCCCGGTACCGCGCTCGCCCTTGTCGGCGGCGGTGCCTCCGCGGTTCTGGTCGTCGGTGCTGTCCTGGTCTCCATGCTCCTCGCCGTCGCCCTCACTGCCACGTCCGTGGCCGTGTGCGCAGTCGCCCTCCGCTCGGTCCTCAGCCGCCGCTGACCTCATCGCTCCATCGCACCCGGCCTGCCCATGCTGTCTAGCCCCCTGGACAGGTCGGGTGCGTGCACCGAACGCCCACCCCTTGCGAGGAGGAACCCGCACATGCGCTCTGCGGCTCCCACCGGAGCCATCCGCCAGCTGGCAGCGCTCGCCCGGCACGGCGACCTCGGCGCCTACGCCCACCAGATCCAGCGTCTCGGCGGCTGCGAGCAACCGGTACGAATGGAGGGCCACCGGCTCGACGTCCACGCCGCAACCGGTGAGATCGTCCGCGAGATCACCGACCGCGACCTTCCGGCCGGACAGCTCCTCATCCGCTGCAACAACCGCCGCGCCACCCGGTGCGCCGCCTGCGCCGAGATCTACCGCAAGGACACCTTCCACCTGATCACGGCCGGACTGAGCGGCGGCAAGGGCATCGGTCCGGCCGTCGCCGAACATCCGCGGGTCTTCGCCACTTTCACTGCTCCATCCTTCGGCCCCGTCCACAACCGCCCCGGCGGTGGCCGGTGTCGCTGCGGACGCCTCCACCCGGACGACGACCCCGCCCTCGGCACACCCCTGGACCCCGACCGCTACGACTACCGCGCGGCCGTCCTGTGGAACGCGCACGCCGGAGCCCTGTGGGGCCGCTTCACCACCTACCTGCGCCAGCACCTCGCCTCCCGCGCGGGCGTCAGCCGCTCGGCGCTGCGCCACTGCCTCAAGGTCTCCTACGCCAAGGTCGCCGAGTACCAGCGGCGCGGCGCCGTCCACTTCCATGCCGTCATCCGCCTCGACGGTCCGGACGGCGCCGAGGACGCCCCGCCGGCCTGGGCCACCACCGAACTGCTCACCGACGCGATCCGCTCCGCGGCCCGCCTCGCTGAGGCACCCGGCCCCGTCCTCGACGACCACGTGTACGCCTTCCGCTTCGGCGAGCAGCTCGACATCCGCCCCATCCGTTCGGCCGACTTCGCGGGCACCTCGGAACTGTCCAGCCGCGCCGTGGCCGCCTACATCGCCAAGTACGCCACCAAGGGCGCCGAGGCCGCGGGCACCCTGGACCGCCCCATCCGCAACCCGATCACCGACCTGATCGGCTCCGGCGTCACCGACCACGCCCGGCGCATGATCCTCACCTGCTGGCACCTCGGCGCCCGGCCCGAACTCGAAGACCTGCGCCTGCGCAAGTGGGCCCACATGCTCGGCTTCCGCGGCCACTTCTCCACCAAGTCCCGCGCCTACTCCGTCACCCTCGGCGCCCTCCGCCAGGAGCGCGCCGACCACAACGAAGCCCTGGCCCGCGAACGCGCGGCCGAGTCCGGCCACCCGCTGCCCGACCCGGACACCGTCCTCGTCCTCTCCCACTGGGTCTTCGCCGGCACCGGCCTCACCGCCGCAGAACACCTCATCGCTCACGGCATCCCCTCGCCCGTAGCCCCGACGGACGACGACACGGAAGGAGAACCAGCGTGGAGCACCGACACGACGAACTGATGACCGTCCCGCAAGTCCTCGCGGAGCTGGGTGGTGTGTCCCGCCGTACCTTCTACCGGTGGCGCGAACTGGGGCAGGGGCCCGCTGCGTTCAAGCTGCCCAACGGGGAGCTCCGGATATGGCGGAGTGACTTCACCGCCTGGCTGCGGCAGTTGGAGGCGGCGGCGTGAAGTCCCTCGATGTGAAGGTGTGGGGCGTCCGTAAGCGAGACACCAAGACGCCCTCATACGGGGTTCGCTGGTCTGTTGCGGGCAACGTCTTCTCGGAGTCTTTCCGGACCAAGGCGCTTGCCGACCATTACCGCGCGAAGCTCATGCGTGCGATGCGCGACGGCGAGGAGTTCGACACGAAGTCGGGTCTTCCCGCCTCGATGGAAGAGAAGAAGTCGGCCGTGTCGTGGTACGCCTTCGCTCTCAAGTACCTCGCCATGAAGTGGCCCCATGCCGCCCCCAACACGCGGGACGGCATCAACGAATCTCTCACCAGCGTGACGCTGGAGCTCCTCGACGAGCGTCCCGGGCGGCCGTCCGACGAGGCGATCCGCAAAGCACTGCGCAACTGGGCCTTCGTGCTGCCGGGACCTGACGAACGGGAAGTACCGGACGATGTGCGGAACATTCTCCACTGGGTGGCCAAGGCGTCCCGGCCGCTCACCGATCTCGCTGAGCCTGCCACGGCCCGCGCGGTCCTCGACTCGCTGAAGCTCAAGCTCGACGGCACGGCGGCAGCGGCGGAAACCGTGCGGCGTAAGCGCCGGACGCTCGTCAACGCCGCGAACTACGCCGTCGACCTGGGGGAGCTGCGGGAGAATCCCATTACGGCTATCCGCTGGCAGAAGCCGAAGGTGTCCAACCAGGTCGATCCGCGGGTGGTCGCCAACCCGGAGCAGGCCCGGAACCTTCTGACGGCGGTTTCCTACATAGGTGGGTACCGGCGTGCCCGTGGTCGTCGCCTCGTGGGGTTGTTCGCCGCCATGTACTTCGGCGGCCTCCGGCCGGCGGAAGCGGTCGGCCTCGTCGAGACGGACCTGAGCCTTCCCGAGCAGGGTTGGGGCTCGGCACTGCTTCACCGGACCCGCCCGTCGGTGGGCAAGCAGTGGACCGACTCGGGGGAGACCCACGATGACCGCGGGCTCAAGAACCGGCCGAGTGAGGACGTTCGGCGCGTGCCCATCCCGCCCCAGCTCGTCGCGGTGCTCCGCGAGCATCTGGCCACCTTCGGCACGGCGGACGACGGACGGCTCTTCTTCACCGAGAAGGGTTCGGTCGTCCCGTCCTCGACCTACTACCGCGTGTGGCAGGAAGCCCGGCTCCTCGCGCTTCCGCCGGCCGTTGCGGCCTCGCCGCTCGCGAGTCGGCCGTACGACCTCCGCCACTCGGCGCTGTCGACGTGGCTCAACGCCGGTGTCGACCCGACCGAGGTGGCCGAGCGCGCCGGCAACAGCGTCGAGGTGCTGCTGACCCGCTACGCGAAGTGCCTCGACGGACGGCAGGACGTCGCCAACCGGCGCATCGAGGACCTGCTCCGCGAGTACGAGTGAGACACCCCACACTCACACTGAGGCCCCAGGCGTACCGCCTGGGGCCTCAGTCGTTTCGTGTCCCACCTGCGGCGGTGCTTCATTTGGAAAAGGTGGGCTCGGCCGTGCTGCTTTCCCTGCGGTCTTGTGGTCTTCTTTCGCTTGCTGCTGGCATGTCGGCAACGTCAACGCGAGAGCACAGGGGGCCTTGTGGAGCTGCGCGTCACGCGGTGGAAGCGGTACGGACATGATCGCCTGTACGCCAACCTGCCCGATGGCACCGCGGTCGGTTGGGCGGACGTCACCACAGGGGACATCACGGTCTTGCGGGCCGAGTGCCACGATGACGTGATCGCGGTGCTCACCCAGAACCTCCAGAAGCTCATGGAGTCGGTCCTGCCAGACAGGACGCCGGGAGCTACAGCGCGTCCGACGCTGCCCCCACTGACACCGGCGGATGATCTGGCCGTGAACCTTCCCGGGGCCTCCTTGCGTGATCTGCTCGATGAATCCGGCCCGGGACTGATGGAGCGAGTGATCTCGCGGGTTCTTCGGCGACCCACGGAGTGGGACTCCTGGCGGAAGGGGTTGGCGGGGGAACGGCGAGTGGGAGCCGAGCTGAACCGCTTAGGGCGCCACGGTTGGCGTGTCCTGCACTCCATCCCCTTGGCCAACAAAGTGGACATCGATCACTTACTGATCGGGCCTGGTGGGGTGTTCAGCATCAATACGAAGCATCACCACAAGAGGGCCGTATGGGTCGGGGATGATTCCGTGAAAGTCGATCACGGGAAACCGGCACCCTACGCACGCAAGAGCCGGGCGGAGGCCAACCGAGTCGTCCGAGTGCTTGAGCGCTACTGCGACTTCCCGGTACCGGTGGAGCCGGTGCTCGTCTTCGTCGGCGTCTCCGAGCTGAAGGTGGTTGCTACGCAGCTCAGTGTCCGGGTCTACGAGGAGCGCCAAGTAGCGGCACTCGCTCCGCTCTCAGGCGTGCTCACGGCCGACCAGGTGGAGCAGGTGTACAGCGTCGCTCGTCATCGTCAGGCTTGGGCCCAGGCCTGAGCCAGTGGCCCAGTGTAGTGCTGGCAGTCCTCGTAGACCCTGCCGGTGGCCCCCATGGCGTGACGATTCGTACCGGGCGGGGCTGGCCGGCGTTGGTGCGGCCTCGCCCTTTCTTGGACCTCACCTGCGGCGATGCTGCAAGATCCCGTCCACGCCTCGTCCACAGACCCCGACATGCAGCCGCTCCGGGCCGCACACGCCTGCACATACGCGAAGACCCCGACCTCAGCGTTTCCGCTGGTGACGGGGTCTTTAGGCACCTCATGCAGGGTGCCCCCGGCAGGATTCGAACCTGCGCACACGGCTCCGGAGGCCGTTGCTCTATCCCCTGAGCTACGGGGGCGTGTCGGGCGCTTCTCGCGGCGACGGGTAGAACATTACCAGCTCCGGCGGGGTGGTCATGAACGGGTTTCCGGCAGGCCGGCGCGGGAGTGCGGTCGTATGCCGCGTCGGCGGGCTGGGGCCGGGGTGTCGGCCGGGGCCGGGGCGTCGGGGGCGGGCCGGGGAAGGGCGGCGTCAGCCTGGTGGCCGGCGGGTCGCTCGCACGGGGCGGAAGTGGGGAAAACCCGGACGCGGTGGCCGGTGCGGACCTACTCTCGAGTTGTGCCAGGCGCTTCCGGCCGGGTGCTTGTTGTGGACGACAACAAGGTCATCCGGCAGTTGATCAGGGTCAATCTCGAACTGGAGGGCTTCGAGGTCGTGACCGCGGCCGACGGTGCCGAGTGTCTGGATGTCGTCCACCAAGTGCGGCCCGACGCGGTCACCCTCGATGTCGTCATGCCCAGGCTGGACGGGCTCAGGACCGCGGCCCGGCTGCGGGCCGATCCCCGGACGCGGGATCTTCCCGTCGTCATCGTCAGCGCGTGCACCCAGTACGAGGTCGACACCGGCCTCGATGTCGGTGTCGACGCCTTTCTCACCAAGCCCTTCGAGCCGACGGAGCTCGTGCGGCTCGTGCGGCAGTTGGTCGAGGGACGGCACGATGCGGACGGGCCGGTGTGCGGTCCGGTGCGGGGTGGGCGGAGCGGTCCGGCCCCGGGGGACGTCCTCGGGAGCGGCGGGCCGGGTGGCGAGGGTGAGAGGAGCGGGTTCCCCGAGCAGGGGAGCGACTTCCCCGAGCGCGCCGGGCAGGCCGGCGCCTGAGCCGGCGCCCGGAGCCGCGCCCGCCCGCCGCAGTCGCCGGCTGTGCCAGAGCGGCGCGGCCGACGGTTCCGCCCGGTGACCGCACTTGTCGTCCGCCGGGGCGGCGCGGCCCGTGGTTCCGCTCGATGGCCGCCCCCTCGTCCACCAGGGGTGCAGCCGGCGGTCCTGCACGGCGGCCGCCCCCGTCGTCCGTCGGGATGGTGCAGCCCGTGGTCCCGCTCGATGGCCGCCCCCTCGTCCACCAGGGGCGCAGCCGGCGGTCCTGCCCGGCGGCCGCCCCCGTCGTCCGCCGGGTCGTCCGTATGCCGGACGCTCGCGCAAACCGGTTCGCTTGCTCACCCCCCTCCTCCCCTACGCTTGTCCCGTGACCCCCGTCGAGCTCTCCCGCACCGTGCTGCGCGCGGTGCGTCGCGCTGTCGACGAGGGGGAGCTGAGCGTCACCGTTCCTGCGCGAGCCGTCGTCACGCCTCCCGGGCCCGGTGGCTGCGGTGACTACGCCACCAACATCGCCCTCCAGCTCGCCCGTCCCGCCGGGCAGCCGCCCCGGCGCGTCGCCGAGATCCTCCGGCCGCGTCTCGCCGGGGCCGACGGCATCGCCGACGTCGTGGTCACCGGGCCCGGATTCCTCAACATCAGCCTCCGGCGGACCGCGCCCGTCGCCCTGGTCGAGGAGATCCTGCGGCGCGGGGTCCGGTACGGGCACGCCGACGGCCCGCCCGGTCCCGGGAGCGGGCAGCGCGCCCACGGCGGCGGTCCCGGCCGGGCCG
Organism: Streptomyces glaucus; assembly: GCF_039533365.1. Lineage (NCBI taxonomy): Bacteria > Bacillati > Actinomycetota > Actinomycetes > Kitasatosporales > Streptomycetaceae > Streptomyces > Streptomyces glaucus. The sequence continues at coordinate 88,223 of NZ_BAAATK010000017.1, read as the reverse complement.
CCGCGGCAGCCAGGGCCGTGCAGCTCAGCTGCCCCCGCGAGGTCCGCGCCCTCGTCGTCGCGGACGCCGCCGCCCGCATCCTCCGCTCCCAGGGCTTTTCCGTCCGCGTCACCTGCGACGACCGTCCCGAGCCGGAGTGGGAGGCCTTCCTCGGCGTCCACGTCGACGCCCACGGCGCCCTGGCCCCGGCGGCTCCGCCCGGCGGCGCCGCCGAGGACGTACGCCCGGTCCCCGCCCCCGCCGACCCGCTCGTCCTGGGCCGCGACGCCGCCCGCTGGGCCCTGCTCCACCCCGCCCCGCACGACCGGCCCCGCCTCACCGACGCGCACCTCGTGCAGCGCGAGAGCAACCCCCTCTTCCGCGTCCGGTACGCGCACGCCCGGACCCGCGCGCTCCTCCGCAACGCCGCCGACCTCGGCTTCGGGCCCGAGCCCGGCCCTCCGACCGGCCCGGCCGCCCGCCTCCTCCCCGCCCTGGCCGACCACCCCCGCGCCCTGGCCGCCGCCGCCCGGCACCGCGGCCCCGATCGCCTCGCCCGGCACCTCGTCACCGTCGCCGACGCCCTTCTGCCCCTCCTGCCCAGCGTGCTCCCGCGCGGTGCGGAGAAACCCTCGGCCGCCCACCGTGCCCGGCTCGCCCTCGCCGAAGCCGCCGGGACGGTGCTGGCCGGCGGCCTGTCCCTGCTCGGCATCCACGCACCCGACCACCTCTGAGAGAGCACGCCAGAAATGAGCCGTTCCGCGCACCCCGCCGGGCCCCGCCACGCCGATGTCCTCCCCGAGGGGCACTACGCCGCGCCGCCCGCCGACCTCAACGCCCTCGACGCGAAGGTGTGGGCCCGCACCGTCGGCCGTGACGCCGACGGCGTCGTCACCGTCGGCGGCGTCGACGTGAAGACGCTCGCCGAGGAGTTCGGCACCCCCGCCTACATCCTCGACGAGGACGACTTCCGGGCCCGGGCCCGGGCCTGGCGCACCGCCTTCGGGGCCGACGCCGACGTCTTCTACGCGGGCAAGGCGTTCCTGTCCCGGGCCGTCGTGCGGTGGCTGGACGAGGAGGGACTCAACCTCGACGTCTGCTCCGGCGGCGAGCTGGCCACCGCCCTGTCCGCGGGCATGTCCGCCGACCGGATCGCCTTCCACGGCAACAACAAGTCGGCGCAGGAGATCGAGCGGGCCGTCCGCGCCGGCGTCGGGCGGATCGTCCTCGACTCCTTCCAGGAGATCGTCCGCGTCGCCCACATCGCGCAGTCCCTGGGCAAGCGGCAGAAGGTCCAGATCCGCATCACCGTCGGGGTCGAGGCCCACACGCACGAGTTCATCGCCACCGCCCACGAGGACCAGAAGTTCGGGATCCCGCTCGCCGGCGGGCAGGCCGCCGAGGCCGTGCGGCGGGCGCTGCAGCTCGACGGGCTGGAACTCGTCGGGATCCACTCCCACATCGGGTCGCAGATCTTCGACATGTCCGGGTTCGAGGTCGCCGCCCACCGCGTCGTCGGGCTGCTGAAGGCCGTCCGGGACGAGCACGGGATCGAGCTGCCCGAGATCGACCTCGGGGGCGGGCTCGGGATCGCGTACACCAGTGACGACGATCCGCGCGAGCCGCACGAGATCGCCAAGGCGCTCACCGAGATCGTCACCCGCGAGTGCGAGGCCGCCCGGCTGCGCACCCCGCGGATCTCCGTCGAACCCGGGCGGGCCATCGTCGGGCCCACCGCCTTCACGCTCTACGAGGTCGGCACCGTCAAGCCGCTCGACGGGCTGCGCACCTACGTCTCCGTCGACGGGGGCATGTCGGACAACATCCGGACCGCCCTGTACGACGCCGAGTACAGCGTCGCCCTGGTCTCCCGCGCCTCCGACGCCGAGCCGATGCTGGTGCGGGTCGTCGGCAAGCACTGCGAGAGCGGCGACATCGTGGTGCGGGACGCGTTCCTGCCGGCCGACCTGGCGCCGGGCGACCTGATCGCGGTGCCGGCCACCGGCGCGTACTGCCGTTCCATGGCCAGCAACTACAACCACGTCCTGCGGCCGCCCGTCGTCGCGGTGCGGGACGGGGAGGCGCGGGCGATCGTCCGCCGCGAGACGGAGGAGGACCTGCTCCGCCTCGACGTCGGGTGAGCGGGGGAGAAGAGATCCGGAGCTTCGGGGCTGGAAGATCTTCGGTCTTCCAGCTCCGCGGAGATGAAATCGATGTCTCACGATCCGGACGAGGGGCAGAAAGTCCCGTCCGGTGAGTGAGACTGAGGGCACCGTAGAAGGTATGAGGAAACGAGGTCGGATGATGCGTACGCGTCCGCTGAAGGTGGCGCTGCTGGGCTGTGGAGTGGTCGGCTCAGAGGTGGCACGCATCATGACGACGCACGCCGACGACCTCGCCGCCAGAATCGGCGCCCCGGTGGAACTCGCGGGCGTGGCCGTGCGGCGGCCCAGCAAGGTCCGGCAGGGCATCGACCCCGCCCTCGTCACCACCGACGCCACCGCGCTCGTCAAACGCGGGGACATCGACGTCGTGGTCGAGGTGATCGGGGGGATCGAGCCCGCGCGGACGCTGATCACCACCGCCCTGGAGCACGGCGCCTCCGTCGTCTCCGCCAACAAGGCCCTCCTCGCCCAGGACGGGGCCGCCCTGCACGCCGCCGCCGAGGAGCACGGCCAGGACCTCTACTACGAGGCCGCCGTCGCCGGCGCCATCCCGCTGATCCGGCCGCTGCGCGAGTCCCTCGCCGGCGACAAGATCAACCGGGTGATGGGCATCGTCAACGGGACGACCAACTTCATCCTCGACAAGATGGACTCCACGGGGGCCGGATACCAGGAGGCGCTCGACGAGGCCACCGCCCTGGGGTACGCGGAGGCCGACCCGACCGCCGACGTCGAGGGCTTCGACGCCGCCGCCAAGGCCGCCATCCTCGCCGGGATCGCCTTCCACACGCGCGTGCGCCTCGACGACGTCCACCGCGAGGGCATGACCGAGGTCACCGCCGCCGACTTCGCCTCCGCCAAGGAGATGGGCTGCACCATCAAGCTGCTCGCCATCTGCGAGCGGACCGCGGACGGGCAGTCGGTCACCGCGCGCGTGCATCCCGCGATGATCCCGCTGAGCCATCCGCTGGCGAGCGTCCGCGGCGCCTACAACGCCGTCTTCGTCGAGTCGGACGCCGCCGGGCAGCTCATGTTCTACGGCCCCGGCGCCGGCGGTTCCCCGACCGCCTCCGCCGTGCTCGGCGACCTGGTCGCCGTCTGCCGCAACCGGCTCAGCGGCGCGACCGGGCCGGGCGAGTCGGCGTACGCCGCACTGCCCGTCTCCCCGATGGGCGACGTCGTCACGCGCTACCACATCAGCCTGGACGTGGCCGACAAACCGGGCGTCCTCGCCCAGGTGGCCACCGTGTTCGCCGAGCACGGCGTGTCGATCGACACCGTCCGCCAGCAGGGCAGGAACCAGAGCAGTGGCGACGCGGTCGCCGTCGACCAGGACGGCGAGGCCTCCCTCGTCGTCGTCACCCACCGCGCGTCCGACGCCGCCCTGAGCGGGACCGTCGAGGCGCTGCGCAAGCTCGACACCGTGCGGGGTGTCGCCAGCATGATGCGGGTTGAAGGAGAGTAACCAGCAATGACCCACCAGTGGCGCGGAATCATCGAGGAGTACCGGGACCGGCTGCCGGTCTCCGACACCACGCCGGTCGTGACGCTCCGCGAGGGCGGCACGCCCCTCGTGCCCGCGCAGGTGCTCTCCGAGCGCACCGGCTGCGAGGTCCACCTCAAGGTCGAGGGCGCGAATCCGACGGGGTCCTTCAAGGACCGCGGCATGACCATGGCCATCACCAGGGCCAAGGAGGAGGGGGCCCGGGCGGTCATCTGCGCCTCCACCGGCAACACCTCCGCCAGCGCGGCCGCGTACGCCGTGCGGGCCGGGATGGTCTCCGCCGTGCTCGTGCCGCAGGGCAAGATCGCGCTCGGCAAGATGGGCCAGGCCCTCGTGCACGGCGCGAAGATCCTCCAGGTCGACGGCAACTTCGACGACTGCCTCACGCTCGCGCGCGCGCTGAGCGAGAACTACCCCGTGGCACTGGTCAATTCGGTCAACCCGGTGCGCATCGAGGGGCAGAAGACGGCCGCCTTCGAAATCGTGGACATGCTCGGCGACGCCCCCGACATCCACGTCCTGCCGGTCGGCAACGCGGGCAACATCACGGCCTACTGGAAGGGTTACCGGGAGTACGCCGCCGACGGCGTCGCCACCGGCACCCCCCGCATGTGGGGCTTCCAGGCCTCCGGCAGCGCCCCGATCGTGCGCGGCGAGGTCGTCAAGGACCCGTCGACCATCGCCACCGCCATCCGCATCGGCAACCCGGCCTCCTGGCAGTTCGCGCTCGCGGCGCGGGACGAATCCGGCGGCCTCATCGACGAGGTGACGGACCGTGAGATCCTGCGTGCCTACCGCCTGTTGGCCGCGCAGGAGGGCGTCTTCGTCGAGCCGGCCTCGGCCGCTTCCGTCGCCGGCCTGCTGAAGGCCGCCGAGCAGGGCAAGGTCGACCCGGGGCAGCGCATCGTCTGCACCGTCACCGGCAACGGCCTGAAGGACCCCGACTGGGCCGTCGCCGGCGCCCCGCAGCCGGTCACCGTCCCGGTCGACGCGGCGACGGCGGCCGAGCGCCTCGGCCTGGTGTGAGCGAGCCGGTACGACGAGGGCCTCGGTTCCGCACGAGCGGGCGTAAGAGGACGCGTACCCGGGGACATTCCCTATGGCGGATGCACAGGGGGCTTACGACACGCATCGTGCGCCTCCTGTGCGCCCTATGTCGCCACAGAACCTTCCTTCGATAGGCTGTACCGAACCCGCCCGCCGCATATGCCACGCATACGGCACGGGCCGCGCCGTCTTTGTGGCCCGGAAGCGGGCGGCCGGCAGCGGCCCCGGGTTCTCGTACGCCGTCGAATGCCATTCGACCCTCACGCAGCTCAAGGAGAGTCATCGAGCGATGGCCGGTCCAGCGTTCCGCGCCGCCGCCGTCCGGGTGCGCGTCCCCGCCACCAGCGCCAACCTCGGCCCGGGCTTCGACGCCCTCGGCCTCGCGCTGGGGCTGTACGACGACGTGGTCGTCCGGGTGGCCGACTCCGGGCTGCACATCGACATCGCGGGCGAGGGCAGCGAGACGCTCCCGCGGGACGAGCGTCACCTTCTCGTCCGCTCCCTGCGCACCGCCTTCGATTCCCTGGGCGGGCAGCCGCGCGGCCTGGAGATCGTTTGCGCCAATCGCATTCCGCACGGCCGTGGCCTCGGCTCCTCCTCCGCCGCGATCTGTGCCGGCATCGTCGCCGCCCGCGCCGTGACCATAGGCGGCGAGGCCCGGCTCGACGACGCCGCGCTGCTCGAGCTCGCCACCGAGATCGAGGGCCACCCGGACAACGTCGCGGCCTGCCTGCTGGGCGGCTTCACCCTGTCCTGGATGGAGGCCGGCGCGGCCCGGGCGATCAGGATGGAGCCCGCCGATTCCATCGTTCCGGTGGTTTTCGTCCCCGGAAAACCGGTGCTGACGGAGACGGCCCGCGGCCTGCTCCCGCGCACCGTGCCGCACGTCGACGCCGCGGTCAACGCCGGCCGCGCCGCCCTGCTCGTGGAGGCCCTGACCAGGCGTCCCGAGCTGCTGCTGCCGGCCACCGAGGACCGCCTCCACCAGGAGTACCGCGCCCCGGCCATGCCGGAGAGCGCGGCGCTGGTGGAGCGGCTGCGGGCGGACGGCATCCCCGCGGTGATCTCCGGTGCCGGACCCACGGTCATGGCGCTGGCCGACGCGGGCACCGCCGACAAGGTCGAGGCCCTCGCGGGCGAGGACTGGGCCGCGAACCGGCTGAGCCTCGATCTGCAGGGCGCGAGCGTGCTGCCGCTCGCGCCCTGACACCCGGTTGCCGGATTTGGAGAGGGGGAATGTTTGTTGGATCCGGTAGTGTTAACCTCAAGTCTGCACCCGACCCCACCATGGCGAGGTGCCTCGTGTCCCCGTCCGGGACAGACATTCTTCCGGGAGCTCCCCAAGCCGCACTGTGTTCCGTACGTCGCACGCGGGCAGTACGCCGTACATGGACACCGAGCGGGCTGACGGGCACGCTCCGGAACCGGTGCGACCACGCCGAGTGACACAGACACTGGGTGCCACGGCTCAAGGAAGCGCCATCACCAGATATTTCCTCCGCCGCTCAGGCGGAACACCGCCCCGGCACGGTCCACACAGCAAGGACCGAAGCCGGACAGCACAACCGGTCGCCGAGCCAGACAGGCCGACGTCCGCTCCAGGGAAGGACCCTTCGTGAGCGACACCACCGATCTGATGGGCGCACGTGTCGAGGAGACCGCTGCCGCGCCCGCCACGGACGCTTCCGCGCCTGCCACCGGTGCCGGCTCCCGGCGGCGCCGCGGTACCGGCCTCGAGGGCATGGTGCTGGCCGAGCTGCAGCAGGTCGCATCCGGCCTCGGCATCAGGGGCACCGCGCGCATGCGCAAGAGCCAGCTGATCGAGGTCATCAAGGAGGCGCAGGCCGGCGGCGCCCCCCAGGCCGCTTCCGCGGCCGGGGGAAGCGCCGCCCCGGCCGCCAAGGCCGAGGCCGCCGAGACCAAGCCGAAGCGCCGCGCCACCTCCCGCACCCGTACGGGCGACGAGGCCCCCGCCGCCGAGAAGGCCGCGAAGAAGGCCGACCAGGCCGTCGAGGCCCCCGCCGACAAGGCCGCGGCCCAGCAGCAGATCGAGATCCCGGGCCAGCCCTCCCCCAAGCTCTCCGAGCAGGGCGCCACCTCCGGTGACGACGCCCCCGCCGAGCGCCGCCGTCGCCGCGCCACCGCCGAGGCCGGCGCCCCCGAGACGGTCGCCGCCGAGGCGAAGAGCGAGCCGAGGGCCGAGACGCCCGCGCAGCCGCAGCAGGGCGAGACCCGGTCCGACGCCGGCGACGGCGGCGAGGGCCGCCGCCGCGACCGCCGCGAGCGCGGCCGGGACCGCGACCGCCGCAGCAAGGGCGACGACCAGCAGCAGAACCAGGGCGGCCAGCAGCGCCAGCAGCCGAGCCAGCAGGGCGGCGGCCGGCCGGACCGCCAGCAGGACGACGACGACTTCGAGGGCGGCCGCCGGGGCCGTCGTGGCCGCTACCGCGACCGCCGGGGCCGCCGCGGCCGCGACGACATGGCCTCCGAGCCGCAGATCACCGAGGACGACGTCCTGATCCCGGTCGCGGGCATCCTCGACATCCTCGACAACTACGCCTTCATCCGGACCTCCGGCTACCTGCCCGGCCCGAACGACGTGTACGTCTCCCTCGCCCAGGTCCGCAAGAACGGCCTGCGCAAGGGCGACCACATCACCGGCGCCGTGCGCCAGCCCAAGGAGGGCGAGCGCCGCGAGAAGTTCAACGCGCTGGTGCGCCTGGACTCCGTCAACGGCATGGCGCCCGAACACGGCCGCGGCCGCCCGGAGTTCAACAAGCTCACCCCGCTGTACCCGCAGGACCGGCTCCGCCTGGAGACCGACCCGGGCGTGCTGACCACGCGGATCATCGACCTGGTGTCGCCGATCGGCAAGGGCCAGCGCGGGCTGATCGTGGCCCCGCCGAAGACCGGCAAGACCATGATCATGCAGGCGATCGCCAACGCGATCACCCACAACAACCCCGAGTGCCACCTGATGGTCGTCCTCGTCGACGAGCGTCCGGAAGAGGTCACCGACATGCAGCGGTCGGTCAAGGGCGAGGTCATCTCCTCGACCTTCGACCGCCCGGCCGAGGACCACACCACGGTCGCCGAGCTCGCCATCGAGCGCGCCAAGCGCCTGGTGGAGCTGGGTCACGACGTCGTCGTCCTGCTGGACTCGATCACGCGTCTGGGCCGGGCGTACAACCTCGCCGCCCCGGCCTCCGGCCGCATCCTGTCCGGTGGTGTCGACTCGACCGCCCTGTACCCGCCGAAGCGCTTCTTCGGCGCGGCCCGCAACATCGAGGACGGCGGCTCGCTGACCATCCTCGCCACCGCCCTGGTGGACACCGGGTCCCGCATGGACGAGGTGATCTTCGAGGAGTTCAAGGGCACCGGCAACATGGAGCTCAAGCTCGACCGGAAGCTCGCCGACAAGCGCATCTTCCCGGCCGTCGACGTCGACGCGTCCGGTACGCGCAAGGAGGAGATCCTGCTCGGCGCCGAGGAGCTGGGCATCGTCTGGAAGCTGCGCCGGGTGCTGCACGCGCTCGACCAGCAGCAGGCGATCGAACTGCTCCTCGACAAGATGAAGCAGACCAAGTCGAACGTCGAGTTCCTGATGCAGATCCAGAAGACGACCCCGGCGCCGGGCAACGGCGACTGAGGCACCCGCGTCCTCCGAAGCGTCGCAAGGGCCGCTCCCGCCACGGGGGCGGCCTTTGTGCTGCCCGGGCCGGTGTACGATCACGCCCTTCGGACTTTCTTTCGAACTTGATGTTCGAATGTTCGGTCTTCCGAACTTCTGATCTCCAGGGGGGACTTGAGTGGGTACACCCGTGTCCGGGAGCGGCCGGCACAGACGCCGGATACGCATCGGCCTGCCCGTCGCCGCCGTCGGCATCGCCGCGGCCGTCACCGCCGCGCTGCTGACCTCGTCCGCCGGCGCCGCCTCCGCGCTGCCGCAGCCGACGGCCGGGCCCGCCACCAGCGCGCCGTCGCTCGGCGAGCTGGAGAGGCGCGTCGCGGGCGCGGTCGCCGGTGACGACACCGCCGGGGAGACGACCAGGAAGTCGTCCCTGAGCGCGCCCACCGGCGCCGCCACCGTCGACGCCAAGGTCATCGGCGGTACGACCACCGGCATCACCTCGGCGCCCTGGATGGCCCAGCTCTGGTACCACGACGACCGGGGCACCGCCGACGAGAGCGACGACCTCGGCTTCTTCTGCGGCGGCGCGGTCGTCGCGCCGACGAAGATCCTCACCGCCGCGCACTGCGTCAAGGGCTACGACTGGCACACCCACGGCGCCGTCGTCACCGGCACCGCCCAGCTGCCGGCCACCGACGGCGCCGGCGACACCGACCTGCACGGCGGCACCGTCTCCGGCGTGTGGCGGCAGTGGAACCACCCGTCGTACAGCTCGACGAGGATCGACAACGACATCGCCGTCCTCACGCTGCCGAGCCGCGTCAGGGCGACGCCGATCCGCATGACGACGTCCGGCGACACCGCCTCCTACGCCGCCGGCACCGGCGCCAAGGTCTACGGCTGGGGTCGCACCACCTCCACCAGCCAGAACGTCTCCGGGACGCTGAAGACGGCCACGCTGCCGATCCAGTCCGACACCACCTGCGCGAACTACTACGGCGCCGACTTCGTCAAGGGCCACATGGTCTGCGCGGGCAAGCCCGCCACCGGCAGCGACACCGGCACCACTTCCGCCTGCAACGGCGACTCCGGCGGCCCGCTGGTGGTCGGCAACCGCATCGTCGGCGTGGTCTCCTGGGGCGTGCAGGACTGCGTCGCCCGCGGCGCCTACAGCGTCTTCGCGAAGGTCACCACGTACGTCGGCGCGGCCTACCCGCGCATCGACGACACCAACGTCAGCGGCGACCACAGGGCCGACCTGTGGGTGCGCAACTCCTCCAGCAAGGCCGGCTACTCGCTCGACTCCAAGGGCTCCTCGTTCGCCGCGCGCGAGTCCTGGGGCAGCTGGAGCGGCGTCGACGTCGTCCTGCAGACCGACCTCGACCGGGACGGCCACCAGGACCTGCTGTACCGGTCCACCGCCACCGGTGACGTCCACTGGACGCACTACGTGGCCTCCAGCGGCAGCTGGGCCACCAAGCAGCTCGCCGACAACTGGAAGACCCGCACCCGCATCGTCACCCCCGGGGACGTCACCGGCGACTACCTGCCCGACCTGCTCTCGGTCGACTCCGCGGGCGTGCTGTGGATCTACCCGGGCAAGGGCAACGGCACCTTCGCCGCCCGGGTGAAGGCCGGCTCCGGCTGGAACCAGTACAACTCCGTGCGCGGTCACGGCGACTTCAACGGCGACGGCAGGGCCGACCTGATCGCCCGCGGCAAGGCCGACGGCTCCCTCTACCTCTACAAGGGCACCGGCAAGGCCGGCACGGGCGCCTTCGCCGCCCGGGTCAAGGTGCGCACCTGGAGCAGCACGACGTACAACGCCTTCGACGCGGTCGGCGACGTCAGCGGCGACGGCAGGGCCGACTTCCTGGCCCGCACGCCCGGCGGCACGCTCTACCTGTACAAGGGCACCGGCAAGGCCACCAGCGAGATCTTCGCCACGCGGATCGAGATCGGCACCGGCTACCAGCAGTACGACATCTGGGGCTGAGCCCACGGGTGCGGCGGGCCCCGCCCGGCCGGACGGCCCCCTCCGGCGCCCACCGGTCCACCGGTGGGCGCAGGACGTCGCACGTCCCGGCGCCGCGTTCCCGCGCCCGGCCGGCAGAGCGGCGACGGGCGGCACGCGCCGCGACGGCGGACCCGGGCCTGACGCCGGCCGCAGGGGGTAGTCGTCCGGGAACGAACCGAGGAGCCCATGCCTGCCCAGAGCACACCACCGGAGCCCGCGCCTCCGGGAGGGTCCGGCACCGGCGGCGCGCGCCGGACCGGGGACCGCCGCCGCGCGTCCCGCGGCAGGCGGCGCACGGGCATGCTCGTCATGGCCTGGACCGCCGCGGGCATCGTCGTCCTGGGCGGCAGCGGGGCGGGCTGGCTGTACGTCAAGCTCAACGGCAACCTGCACAGCGTCGACATCGACCAGGTCCTCGGCGCCGACCGCCCGAAGAGGACCGACGGCGGCTCCGAGAACATCCTCGTCCTCGGCTCCGACACCCGCTCCGGCGGCAACCGGGAGCTCGGCGGCGGCGACGACGACGGCAGCGCCCGCTCCGACACGGCGATGATCGTGCACGTCTACGAGGGCCACCGGAAGGCCGCCGTGGTCTCCATCCCCCGCGACACCGTCGTCGACCGGCCCCAGTGCACCGGCGCCGACGGCACCGACCACCCGGCCGCGTCCGGGGTGATGTTCAACTCCGCCTACTCCACGGGCGGCGCCCCCTGCACGGTGAAGACGGTCGAGACCATGACCGGCATCCGCATGGACCACTATCTGGAGGTCGACTTCAGCGGCTTCCAGAAGCTCGTCGACGAGCTCGGCGGCGTGGAGGTCACCACCACCGAGGACATCGAGGACCCCGGCAGCCACCTCAGCCTGGAGGCCGGCACGCACCGGCTCGACGGCAGGCAGGCCCTCGGCCTGGTCCGCACCCGGCACGGCGTCGGCGACGGCTCCGACCTCGGCCGCATCCAGCTCCAGCAGGCCTTCGTCAAGGCCCTGGCCGACCGGGTCGAGGACATCGGCGTCCTCACCAGCCCCAAGAAGCTCTACGACCTCGCCGACACCGCCACCCGGGCCGTCACGACCGACTCCGGCCTGGGCTCGGTGGACAGGCTGGTGGCCTTCGCGAACGGCCTGCGGGGCATCGACGCCTCGGACCTGCGCATGGTCACCGTGCCGGTCCGCTACCACCCGTCCGACCCCAACCGCGTCGTCGTCCGGGAGGCCAGGGCCCGGCAGGTGTGGGCCGCCCTGAGGGACGACAGGCCGATCCCGCGGTCGGCCACGGAGGGAACGGCCACCGGGGAAGCCGGGGACGTCGTCAGCGCTCCGTGACGGGCGCGGAGCCCCCACCGGCACGCCGCCGCGCCGCCCACGGGCCGGCCACGGGCCGGCCACGGAGCCCGAGCCGCGCCCTCCCCGCGCTCCCGCCCCCGTCCCCGCGCCCCGGGGAATAGACCGTGCCGCCCCCCGGTTTTGGGTGATGGCGCCAGTCCTGGCAGACTGGTACGTCGGCTCCGGTTCACGCCCCCGCATCCCGCGGCGGCGACCCGGCGCCCTCCCGAAACCTAGGAGACACCTTGAAGCGCGACATTCACCCCGCGTACGTCGAGACGCAGGTCAGCTGCACCTGCGGCGCGTCGTTCACCACCCGCAGCACCATCGAGTCCGGCACCATCCGGGCCGAGGTCTGCTCCGAGTGCCACCCGTTCTACACGGGCAAGCAGAAGATCCTCGACACCGGTGGCCGTGTGGCCCGCTTCGAGGCCCGCTTCGGCAAGGCCGCCGTCGGCTCCAAGAAGTAGCGAGCCCCTCTTTCGCCGGTCCACGGCCGCGCCCCGTACGAGGCGTGCGCCGGGACCGGCGTTTTTGGTCGCCCGCCCTTGCCCTCACCGCTGTATCAGGAGCCCCAAGATGTTCGAGGCCGTCGAGGAACTCGTCGCCGAGCACGCCGACCTGGAGAAGAAGCTCGCCGACCCGTCGATCCACGCCGACCAGGCGGGCGCGCGCAAGCTGAACAAGCGCTACGCCGAGCTCACCCCGATCGTCGCCGCGTACCGCTCCTGGAGGCAGACCGGCGACGACATCGAGACCGCGCGTGAGCTGGCCGCCGACGACCCCGACTTCGCCGCCGAGGTCAAGGACCTGGAGAGGCAGCGCGAGGAGCTCACCGAGAAGCTGCGCCTGCTGCTGGTCCCGCGCGACCCCAGCGACGACAAGGACGTCATCCTGGAGATCAAGGCGGGCGCGGGCGGCGACGAGTCGGCCCTGTTCGCCGGCGACCTGCTGCGCATGTACCTGCGGTACGCCGAGCGGGTCGGCTGGAAGACCGAGATCATCGACGCCACCGAGTCCGAGCTGGGCGGCTACAAGGACGTCCAGGTCGCGGTCAAGGCCCGCGGCCAGGTCGAGCCCGGCCAGGGCGTGTGGGCCCGGCTGAAGTACGAGGGCGGCGTGCACCGCGTGCAGCGGGTGCCCGCCACCGAGTCCCAGGGCCGCATCCACACCTCGGCGGCCGGCGTGCTGGTCACGCCGGAGGCCGAGGAGGTCGACGTGGAGATCAACCCCAACGATCTGCGCATCGACGTCTACCGGTCCTCCGGGCCGGGCGGGCAGTCCGTCAACACCACCGACTCCGCGGTGCGCATCACGCACCTTCCGACCGGAGTCGTCGCCTCCTGCCAGAACGAGAAGAGCCAGCTGCAGAACAAGGAGCAGGCGATGCGTATCCTGCGCTCCAGGCTGCTCGCCATGGCGCAGGAGGAGGCGGAGCGGGAGGCCGCCGACGCCCGTCGCAGCCAGGTCCGCACCGTCGACCGCTCCGAGAAGATCCGCACCTACAACTTCCCGGAGAACCGCATCTCGGACCACCGCGTCGGCTTCAAGGCCTACAACCTGGACCAGGTCCTGGACGGCGACCTCGACGCGGTGATCCAGGCCTGCGTCGACGCGGACTCGGCGGCCAAGCTCGCGGCCGCGTAAGGCACCCAGGACGACGTACGGAGCACCGGAGGACGAGCGTGCGGCAACCCCCCGGGGGGCGACCCCCCAGCACCCGCAGCGTGCTGCTCGCGGAGGTGGCGCAGGCCACCCAGCGGCTCGCCGACGCCGGCGTGCCCTCGCCGCGCACCGACGCCGAGGAACTCGCCGCGTTCGTGCACGGCGTCAAGCGGGGTGAGCTGCACACCGTCAAGGACGCCGACTTCGACGCCCGGTACTGGGAGGCGATCGCCCGCCGCGAGGCCCGCGAACCGCTCCAGCACATCACCGGACGCGCCTACTTCCGCTACCTGGAACTCCAGGTCGGCCCCGGCGTGTTCGTGCCGCGCCCGGAGACCGAGTCGGTGGTCGGCTGGGCCATAGACGCGGTGCGCGCCATGGACGTCGTCGAGCCCTGCATCGTCGACCTGTGCACCGGCTCGGGCGCCATCGCGCTCGCCCTGGCGCAGGAGGTGCCGCGCTCGCGCGTGTACGCCGTGGAGCTGAGCGAGGACGCGCTGCGGTGGACCCGCAAGAACATGGAGGGGTCCAGGGTCGAGCTGCGCCAGGGCGACGCCCTGACGGCCTTCCCGGACCTCGACGGCCAGGTCGACCTGGTCATCTCCAACCCGCCGTACATCCCGCTCACCGAGTGGGAGTACGTCGCCCCCGAGGCCCGCGACCACGACCCGGAGATGGCCCTGTTCTCCGGCGAGGACGGCCTCGACCTGATCCGCGGCATCGAGCGCACCGCGCACCGGCTGCTGCGCCCCGGCGGGGTCGTCGTCGTCGAGCACGCCGACACCCAGGGCGGCCAGGTGCCGTGGATCTTCGCCGACGACCGGGGCTGGACCGACGCGGCCGACCACCCCGACCTCAACAACCGGCCCCGGTTCGCCACCGCCCGCAAGGCGTTGCCATGAGCACGCCCCAGATTTCGATCCCGCAGTACGTGTACGAGGAGGCCCGCTAGATGGCACGGCGATACGACACCAACGACGCGACCGACCGCGTGACCGGTCTGCGTGAGGCCGCGTCCGCCGTCCGCCGGGGCGAGCTCGTGGTGCTGCCGACGGACACGGTGTACGGCATCGGCGCCGACGCGTTCTCCAAGGAGGCCGTCGCCGACCTGCTCGCGGCCAAGGGCCGGGGCCGCAACATGCCCACACCCGTCCTCATCGGCTCCCCGAACACCCTGCACGGCCTGGTGACGGACTTCTCCGAGCAGGCCTGGGAGCTGGTCGACGCCTTCTGGCCGGGCGCGCTGACGCTCGTCGCCCGGCACCAGCCGTCCCTGCAGTGGGACCTGGGCGACACCCGCGGCACGGTCGCCGTGCGCATGCCGCTGCACCCGGTCGCCATCGAGCTGCTCACCGAGGTCGGCCCCATGGGCGTCTCCTCCGCCAACCTCACCGGCCACCCGGCCCCGGAGAACTGCGACGCCGCGCAGCAGATGCTCGGCGACTCCGTCTCCGTCTACCTGGACGGCGGCCCGACCCCCGGCAACGTCCCGTCGTCGATCGTCGACGTCACCCGCGAGGTGCCGCTGCTGCTGCGCCAGGGCGCCCTGTCGGCGGACGAACTGCGCAAGGTCGTACCCGACCTTGAGGTGGCGAATTGACGGCCCCTGACGCGGGGCGTGGCATAGGCGGCGGGGAACGTGCCGCGGAGGAGACGACGACGTTCGGGTTTCCGCGCGACAGCTTCCGCATCCTCCACGTCAGCACCGGCAACGTGTGCCGCTCGCCCATCACCGAGCGGCTGACCCGCCATTTCGTGCAGGAGCGGCTCGGCGTCCTGGGGGGCGGGCTGATCGTGGAGAGCGCGGGCACCTGGGGGCACGAGGGCGCGCCGATGGAGGCCAACGCGGAGACCGTGCTGGCCGAGTTCGGCGCGGACGCCTCCGGCTTCGTCGGCCGCGAACTGCTCGACGAGCACGTGATCCGCGCCGACCTGGTGCTGACCGCGACCCGCGACCACCGCGCCCAGGTCATCTCCATGGGCCATTCGGCGGGCCTGCGCACCTTCACGCTGAAGGAGTTCACCCGCCTGGTGAAGGCGATCGACCCGGCCACCCTGCCGCCGCTGGAGGAGGGCGTGGTGATGCGGGCGCGCGCCCTGGTCCGGGCCGCCGCGGCGCTGCGCGGGTGGCTGCTGGCGCCGACGGCGGAGGCGGACGAGGTGCACGACCCGTACGGGGCGCCGCTGACGTTCTTCCGGTCGATCGGGGAGGAGATACACCAGGCGCTGGACCCGGTCGTCACGGCGCTCACGGGGGTGCCGGCGCACACGTAGCCGCCCGGCGGCGTCACCCGGTGCGGCGGCCCGCACCGGCGCCGGCCGTCGACACCGGGCGCCCCGGGCGTCCCCGGCCTACATTGGACGTACGCCACCGTCGACGCCCGGAGCGCACCATGTCGGTCACCCCTGCCCTCGAGGCCGATGTCCTGCGGCGCCAGGACCCCGAGCTGGCCGAGATCCTGCTCGGGGAGCTCGTCCGGCAGTCGACGACGCTGCAGCTGACCGCCGCCGAGAACTTCACCTCGCCGGCCGTGCTGGCCGCGCTCGGCTCGCCGCTCGCCAACAAGTACGCCGAGGGCTACCCCGGCGCCCGGTACCACGGCGGCTGCGAACTCGTCGACGTCGCCGAGAACATCGCCGTGGAGCGGGCCAGGGCGCTGTTCGACGCCGAGCACGCCAACGTGCAGTCCCACTCGGGCTCCTCGGCGGTGCTGGCCGCGTACGCCGCGCTGCTGCGCCCCGGGGACACCGTCCTCGCCCTCGGCCTGCCCCACGGCGGCCACCTCACGCACGGCTCGCCCGCCAACTTCTCCGGCCGCTGGTTCGACTTCGTCGGCTACGGGGTGGACGCGGAGACCGGGCTCATCGACCACCCCCAGGTGCGCGCCCTGGCCCGTACGCACCGGCCGAAGGCGATCGTGTGCGGATCGATCGCCTATCCGCGCCACATCGACTACGCCTTCTTCCGCGACGTCGCCGACGAGGTGGGGGCCTACCTGATCGTCGACGCCGCGCACCCCATCGGGCTCGTCGCCGGGAGAGCGGCGCCCAGCCCGGTGCCGTACGCCGACGTCGTCTGCGCCACCACGCACAAGGTGCTGCGCGGACCGCGCGGCGGCATGATCCTGTGCGGGCACGAGCTGGCCGCGCGGATCGACCGGGCGGTCTTCCCGTTCACGCAGAGCGGGGCGCAGATGCACACCGTCGCGGCCAAGGCCGTCGCCTTCGGCGAGGCGGCGACCCCGGCGTTCGCCGCGTACGCCCACCAGGTGGTCGCCAACGCGCGGGCGCTGGCGGCGGCGCTGGCCGCGGAGGGGCTCGTCGTCACCACCGGCGGGACGGACACCCACCTGCTGACCGCCGACCCCGGGCCGCTCGGCGTCGACGGGCGCACCGCGCGCGGACGGCTCGCGGCCGCCGGGATGGTGCTGGACTGCTGCGCGCTGCCGCACGGCGACGCCCGCGGGCTGCGCCTGGGCACGGCGGCGGTGACCACCCAGGGCATGGGGGAGGGCGAGATGACGAAGATCGCCGCGCTGCTCGCCGGGGTGCTCCGGGGCGACGTGGAGCCGGCGGGGGCCCGTGCGGAAGTACGGGAGCTGGCCGGTGGATTTCCGCCGTATCCCCGCTGAGCGGGGGGAGCCGCTCCCGTGCGCACAGCCACGCGTGCAACCATCGTCGCTACCCGGAAGTCCTCACCCGTATGCGTGCGTCGCTAGGGTGTGAGGCTGGAATGGCCAGCGAGACCTGTGGGGAAGCCCGTGCGTGAATACCTGCTGACGCTCTGCATCACGGCCGCGGTGACGTACCTGCTGACCGGGCCGGTGCGGAAGTTCGCGATCGTGGCGGGGGCGATGCCGGAGATCCGGGCCCGGGACGTGCACCGGGAACCGACCCCGCGGCTCGGCGGCATCGCCATGTTCTTCGGGCTGTGCGCGGGTCTGCTGGTCGCCGACCACCTGACCAACCTCAACGAGGTCTTCGAGAACTCCAACGAGCCGCGCGCCCTGCTCTCCGGAGCGGCCCTGATCTGGCTGATCGGCGTCCTGGACGACAAGTTCGAGATCGACGCCCTGATCAAGCTGGGCGGGCAGATGATCGCCGCGGGCGTGATGGTGGTCCAGGGCCTGACCATCCTGTGGCTGCCCATCCCGGGCGTCGGCAACGTGGCGCTGACCCAGTGGCAGGGCACCCTGCTGACGGTCGCCCTGGTCGTCATCACCATCAACGCGGTCAACTTCGTCGACGGCCTCGACGGCCTCGCCTCCGGCATGGTGTGCATCGCCTCGGCGGCGTTCTTCATGTACGCCTACCGCCTGTGGTACAGCTACGGCATCGAGGCCGCCGCCCCGGCCACGCTGTTCGCGGCGGTCCTGATGGGCATGTGCCTGGGCTTCCTGCCGCACAACATGCACCCCGCCCGCATCTTCATGGGCGACTCCGGGTCGATGCTCATCGGCCTGGTGCTCGCGGCCAGCGCGATCTCCGTGACGGGACAGGTCGACCCGGACGTGATGAACCTGTTCTCCGGCTCGGTGCGCGAGACGGTGCACCAGATGGTGCCGGTGTACATCCCGCTGCTGATGCCGCTGACCATCATCGCGATCCCGGCGGCCGACCTGGTCCTCGCCATCGTGCGGCGCACCTGGCGCGGCCAGTCGCCGTTCGCGGCCGACCGG
This sequence comes from Streptomyces glaucus, assembly GCF_039533365.1. Classification (NCBI taxonomy): domain Bacteria; kingdom Bacillati; phylum Actinomycetota; class Actinomycetes; order Kitasatosporales; family Streptomycetaceae; genus Streptomyces; species Streptomyces glaucus. The sequence goes on along the minus strand of NZ_BAAATK010000017.1, from coordinate 70,210 downwards.
GGCCACCTGCACCACCGCCTGCTGGAGATCGGCCACTCGCACAGCCGGGCCGTGCTGATCATGTACTTCTGGTCGGCGCTGATCGCCTTCGGCGCGCTCGCCTACTCCGTCAACTCCGCGTCGATGTGGATCGTCCTCGGCGTCGTCTTCTTCAGCGCGGTCGGCCTGGTGCTGCTCCTGCTGCCCCGCTTCACCCCGCGCGCCCCGCGGTGGGCGGAGCGCTTCGTGCCGCCGCGCTACCGGCGCCGGGCCGTGGCGGAATCCGCGCCGGCCGCCGCGCCGGCCTCCGCCCCGGCGGACCAGGAGCACCGCGCGCCGGTGGCCGCGGGCGCCGCGCACGTCAACGGGGCGACCGCCGTCGGCCCCCGTTCGCGTCCCCTGGACCGGGGGAGAGCCGGCTCGTCACGCTGACGCCCGGGCGCCGGCGGGGCACCGGGTAAGAGGCCCCAGGTAAGAATCTGACTAGAGCATTGCCAAGTCGTGGGAGTCTCGTGGGGTGGCGAAGCGCCCTAATACCAGACAAGTCACCACTGAAACTGCACAGACGCGCAGAGTCACTCTCATGTGTGACGGTTGGCACACCTACAGGTAAAGACTGCATCAAATAGTTTGTGATACGGTTCACGAGAACCTCCCGGATAGAGCCAAGAGGACCGTAGTGCGACGGTCCATTGGTGTGAGGTCTCCACTCAGCCCGGGACTACGCTCGTCCATGACGACACCCTGCCCCCTGCGAAAGCGGAGTTGCCGCCATGCCGTCCCATGACGTCCGGAACCTGGCCCAGGCCGCTGTGCCCACGGCCGCCGTCGGCGTGATCGCCGCCGTTGTCAGCGGCGTGGTCGCGGGCGGCAAGGGGGCGGTCGGGGCGGTCGTCGCGACGCTCGTGGTGATCCTCTTCATGGGGATCGGCCTCTATGTCCTGCAGCGCACCGCCAAATCGCTTCCGCATCTCTTCCAGGCGATGGGCCTGATGCTGTACGCGGCGCAGATCCTGCTGCTGTTCATCTTCATGGCCGCGTTCAAGAACACCACCCTGTTCCACCCCAAGGCCTTCGCGTTCACGTTGGTCGCCGGCACCCTCGCCTGGATCGCCGCGCAGACGCGTGCCCACATGAAGTCCAAGATCCTCTACGTCGAGCCCGAGCCGACGACGGGCGGGAAGCCCGAAAAGTCGGGGCACTCATCGTGAGGGGTAGGGCCGGGACAAAGAGGCATGAGAGATCCTGCTATCGTCCGGTGCCAACTGCGGCATCGCGGGCGCGGACATCCGAGCTGACGCCTGCTCGATCGCGAGGTGGGATGTCCCCCAGCCGCCCCCACATCCGTAACACCAGTCCCGTGCCGAACCGCGGCTGCGTGCCGCGCCGACACAACGAGGTTGCCGTACCCATGCGTCACGCCGAAGGAGCCCGCGGTGAGTGCTGACCAGACCCAGCTCGCCTTTGACTGGAGCTGTCGGATCATGTCCGACAACGGGTGTGGCTTTCCGGCTCCGGGCCTTCATTCGTTCCTGTTCAAGCCGATCACCACGGTAGGTGGCTTCGAGTTCAACAAGGTGATGCTGCTCGCGCTCATCACCACCGTCCTCGTCATCGGCTTCTTCTGGGCGGCCTTCGGGAAGGCCAAGGTGGTGCCGGGCAAGCTCCAGATGATCGGTGAGGCCGGCTACGACTTCGTACGTCGCGGCATCGTCTACGAGACCCTCGGCAAGCGTGAGGGCGAGAAGTACGTCCCGCTCATGGTCTCGCTGTTCTTCTTCATCTGGATCATGAACATCTGGTCCGTGATCCCGCTGGCCCAGTTCCCGGTGTCGTCGATCATCGCCTACCCGGCGGTGCTGGCCGCGATCGTCTACGTGGTCTGGGTGTCGCTGACCTTCAAGCGCCACGGCTTCGTCGGCTTTTTCAAGAACGTCACCGGATACGACAAGTCGCTGGGTGCGGTGCTGCCGCTCGTCGTGGTCATCGAGTTCTTCTCGAACCTGCTGGTTCGGCCGTTCACACACGCGGTGCGACTCTTCGCCAACATGTTCGCCGGTCACCTGATGCTGGTCATGTTCACCGTGGCCTCCTGGTACCTGCTGAACAGCTGGATGATCCCGGCGGCCGGCGTCTCCTTCGTCATGACCGTCGTCATGATCCTCTTCGAGCTTTTCGTGCAGGCCGTCCAGGCGTACGTCTTCGTACTGCTGGCCTGCTCGTACATCCAGGGCGCTCTCGCCGAGCACCACTGAGCCAGCCCCTCCCCGCACCAAGCCCCAAGACGTCCGGTGGCCAACCCCCACCGGTCCTGAAAGAGAAGGAAGATTCAGCATGGCTGCCCTTGAGACCCTCGCTGCTGTCGACGGCAACCTCGGCTCCATCGGCTACGGCCTCGCCGCCATCGGCCCCGGCGTCGGCGTCGGCATCATCTTCGGCAACGGCACCCAGGCTCTGGCCCGCCAGCCCGAGGCGGCCGGTCTGATCCGTGCCAACCAGATCCTCGGTTTCGCGTTCTGTGAGGCGCTCGCCCTCATCGGCATCGTCATGCCGTTCGTCTACAACTGACGAACCTCGACGATCGAAACCTTTCGACGAAAGGCACTGATGTGATCGCCAACCTGGTACAGCTGGCGGCCGAGGAGGAGCAGAACCCGCTCATCCCGCCGGGCCCCGAGCTGCTCGTCGGCACCATCGCCTTCGCCATCGTGTTCTTCTTCTTCTGGAAGAAGCTGCTTCCGAACATCAACAAGGTTCTGGAGGAGCGCCGCGCGGCGATCGAAGGCGGTATCGAAGAGGCCGAGGCCATGAAGGTCGAGGCTCAGAGCGTCCTTGAGCAGTACAAGGCCCAGCTCGCCGAGGCCCGGCACGAGGCCGCGCGTCTGCGCCAGGAGGCGCAGGAGCAGGGCGCCGCGCTCATCGCCGAGATGCGCGCGGAGGGGCAGCGGCAGCGCGAGGAGATCATCGCCGCCGGTCACGCCCAGATCGAGGCCGACCGCAAGGCCGCCGCGTCCGCGCTCCGCCAGGACGTCGGCAAGCTCGCCACCGAGCTGGCCGGCAAGCTCGTCGGCGAGTCCCTGGAGGACCACGCCCGGCAGAGCCGCGTCATCGACCGCTTCCTCGACGAGCTCGAGGACAAGGCCGAGGCGGCGCGATGACCGTGCACGGAGCGAGCCGCGAGGCCCTGGTCGCCGCACGGGAGCGTCTCGACGCGCTGACGGACTCCACGGCCGTGGACGCCGGGCGGCTCGCCGACGAGCTGGCCGCCGTCACCGCGCTGCTCGACCGCGAGGTCGGCTTGCGCCGGGTTCTCACCGACCCGGCGCAGGCCGGTGAGGCCAAGGCCGAGCTGGTCCAGCGCCTGCTCGGCGCCCAGGTCAGCGGTCCGACCGCCGACCTGGTGGCCGGCATGGTGCGCTCCCGCTGGTCGCAGTCCCGCGACCTGGTGGACGCGCTGGAGGAGCTGGCGAACCTCGCCGACCTCACCGCCGCCCAGCGGGCGGGCACGCTCGACGACGTCGAGGACGAGCTGTTCCGGTTCGGCCGGATCGTCTCCGGCAGCACCGAGCTGCGCGCCGCGCTGACCGACCGCAAGGCCACCGTCTCGGCCAAGGGCGAGCTGCTGCGCAGCCTGCTCGGCGGCCGGGCCAAGCCGGCCACCGAGCGTCTGGTGACGCGCCTCGTGTCCGCGCCGCGGGGACGTAGCCTGGAGTCGGGACTGGAGTCCCTGTCCAAGCTCGCCGCCGAGCGCCGGAACCGCATGGTCGCCGTCGTCACCTCGGCGGTACCGCTGAGCGACGTGCAGAAGCAGCGCCTGGGCGCGGCCCTCGCGAAGCTCTACGGCCGTCAGATGCACCTCAACCTCGACGTGGACCCCGCGGTCCTCGGCGGGATCCGGGTGCAGGTCGGCGACGAGGTCATCAACGGCTCCATCGCGGACCGGATCGAGGACGCCAGCCGCCGCCTGGCGGGCTGACGGCCACGCGACGGACACGGCAACTGAACACGCAGTACGTACTTACGGCCCTCGTTGGGCCGTGCAGAGGATTCACCTCCTAAAGGGGGGAGTCCCCATCCCCCCAAGTGAAACTTCGGGCCCAACAAGGAGAGCAGGGAACCCAGATGGCGGAGCTCACGATCCGGCCGGAGGAGATCCGGGACGCGCTGGAGAACTTCGTCCAGGCGTACAAGCCGGACGCGGCCTCGCGCGAGGAGGTCGGTACGGTCACCTTCGCCGGTGACGGCATCGCGAAGGTCGAGGGCCTGCCCTCGACCATGGCCAACGAGCTGCTGAAGTTCGAGGACGGCACCCTCGGCCTCGCCCTCAACCTCGAGGAGCGCGAGATCGGTGCCATCGTCCTCGGCGAGTTCAGCGGCGTCGAGGAGGGCCAGCCGGTGCAGCGCACCGGTGAGATCCTGTCCGTCGCCGTCGGCGAGGGCTACCTCGGCCGCGTGGTGGACCCGCTCGGCAACCCGATCGACGGCCTCGGCGAGATCGAGACCGAGGGCCGCCGCGCCCTCGAACTGCAGGCCCCCACGGTCATGCAGCGCAAGTCGGTGCACGAGCCGATGGAGACCGGCTACAAGGCCGTCGACGCCATGACCCCGATCGGCCGCGGCCAGCGCCAGCTGATCATCGGCGACCGCCAGACCGGCAAGACCGCCCTGGCCGTCGACACGATCATCAACCAGCGCGACAACTGGCGCTCGGGCGACCCGAACAAGCAGGTCCGCTGCATCTACGTCGCCATCGGCCAGAAGGGCTCCACCATCGCCGGCGTGCGCCGCGCGCTGGAGGAGAACGGCGCCCTGGAGTACACGACCATCGTCGCCGCCCCGGCGTCCGACCCGGCCGGCTTCAAGTACCTCGCGCCGTACACCGGCTCCGCCATCGGCCAGCACTGGATGTACCAGGGCAAGCACGTCCTGATCGTCTTCGACGACCTGTCGAAGCAGGCCGACGCCTACCGCGCCGTCTCCCTGCTGCTGCGCCGCCCGCCGGGCCGCGAGGCCTACCCGGGTGACGTCTTCTACCTGCACTCCCGTCTGCTGGAGCGCTGCGCGAAGCTCTCCGACGACATGGGTGCCGGCTCGATGACGGGTCTGCCGATCGTCGAGACCAAGGCCAACGACGTCTCGGCGTTCATCCCGACCAACGTCATCTCCATCACCGACGGCCAGTGCTTCCTGGAGTCGGACCTGTTCAACGCCGGTCAGCGCCCCGCGCTGAACGTCGGTATCTCCGTCTCCCGAGTCGGTGGTTCCGCGCAGCACAAGGCGATGAAGCAGGTCTCGGGCCGGCTGCGCGTGGACCTCGCCCAGTTCCGTGAGCTGGAGGCGTTCGCCGCCTTCGGTTCCGACCTGGACGCGGCCTCCAAGGCCCAGCTGGAGCGCGGTCAGCGCATGGTCGAGCTGCTGAAGCAGGACCAGTACCAGCCGATGGCCACCGAGGACCAGGTCGTCTCCGTGTGGGCCGGCACCACCGGCAAGATGGACGACGTCCCGGTCGCCGACATCCGCCGCTTCGAGCGGGAGATGCTGGAGTACCTGCACCGCAAGGAGCAGGGCCTCATGACCTCCATCCGGGAGGGCGGCAAGATGTCCGACGACACCCTCCAGGCCGTCGCGGACGCGATCGCGGAGTTCAAGAAGCAGTTCGAGACCTCGGACGGCAAGCTGCTCGGCGAGGAAACCCCGGCTGCCGCCGCCAAGTGACGTAAGGAAGGGACCTGACTCATGGGAGCCCAGCTCCGGGTCTACAAGCGTCGCATCCGATCCGTCACCGCGACCAAGAAGATCACGAAGGCGATGGAGATGATCGCCGCCTCGCGCGTCGTCAAGGCGCAGCGCAAGGTGGCGGCCTCCACGCCGTACGCGACCGAGCTCACCCGCGCGGTCTCGGCGGTCGCCACCGGTTCCAACACCCGGCACCCGCTGACCACGGAGGCGGAGAACCCGACCCGCGCCGCGGTCCTGCTCCTGACGAGCGACCGCGGTCTGGCCGGCGCCTTCAACGCCAACGCCATCAAGACGGCGGAGCAGCTGACCGAGCGGCTCGAGCGCGAGGGCAAGCAGGTCGACACGTACATCGTCGGCCGGCGCGGTGTGGCCCACTACAACTTCCGTGAGCGCAAGGTCACGGAGTCGTTCACGGGCTTCACCGACGAGCCGTCGTACGCGGACGCCAAGAAGGTCGCGGCGCCGCTGATCGAGGCGATCGGGACGGAGGCGGCGGACGGCGGCGTGGACGAGATCCACATCGTCTACACCGAGTTCGTGTCGATGATGACGCAGACGGCGGTCGAGGCCCGGCTGCTGCCGCTGAGCCTCGACGAGGTCGCGCAGGAGGAGCGGTCCAAGGACGAGATCCTCCCGCTCTACGACTTCGAGCCCTCGGCGGAGGACGTCCTGGACGCCCTGCTGCCGCGCTACGTGGAGAGCCGCATCTACAACGCGCTGCTCCAGTCGGCCGCTTCGAAGCACGCCGCCACCCGGCGCGCGATGAAGTCGGCCACCGACAACGCCGGAGAGCTCATCGAGACGCTCACCCGGCTTGCCAACCAGGCCCGCCAGGCCGAAATCACCCAGGAAATCAGCGAGATCGTCGGTGGCGCCAGCGCTCTCGCCGACGCGACCGCGGGGAGTGACCGATAAATGACCACCACTGTTGAGACCGCGACGGCTACGGGCCGCGTCGCCCGGGTCATCGGCCCGGTCGTCGACGTGGAGTTCCCCGTCGACGCGATCCCGGACATCTACCAGGCCCTCCACGTCGAGGTCGCCGACCCGGCGAAGGCGGGCGAGAAGAAGACGCTGACCCTGGAGGTCGCCCAGCACCTGGGTGACGGCCTGGTCCGCGCCATCTCCATGCAGCCCACCGACGGCCTGGTCCGCCAGGCCCCGGTCGTCAACACCGGCGCCCCGATCTCCGTGCCGGTCGGCGACTTCACCAAGGGCAAGGTGTTCAACACCATCGGTGAGGTGCTCAACGTCGACGAGAGCTACGACGGCGAGCGCTGGCCGATCCACCGCAAGGCGCCGAACTTCGACCAGCTCGAGTCCAAGACCGAGATGTTCGAGACCGGCATCAAGGTCATCGACCTGCTGACCCCGTACGTCAAGGGCGGCAAGATCGGCCTGTTCGGTGGCGCCGGCGTCGGCAAGACCGTGCTGATCCAGGAGATGATCTACCGCGTCGCCAACAACCACGACGGTGTGTCGGTGTTCGCGGGCGTCGGTGAGCGCACCCGTGAGGGCAACGACCTCATCGACGAGATGAGCGAGTCGGGCGTCATCGACAAGACCGCGCTGGTCTTCGGCCAGATGGACGAGCCGCCGGGCACCCGTCTGCGCGTGGCGCTGGCCGGCCTGACGATGGCGGAGTACTTCCGCGACGTCCAGAAGCAGGACGTGCTGTTCTTCATCGACAACATCTTCCGCTTCACCCAGGCCGGTTCCGAGGTGTCGACCCTGCTCGGCCGTATGCCCTCCGCGGTGGGCTACCAGCCGAACCTGGCCGACGAGATGGGCATCCTCCAGGAGCGCATCACCTCGACCCGCGGTCACTCGATCACCTCCATGCAGGCGATCTACGTCCCCGCCGACGACCTGACCGACCCGGCCCCGGCCACCACCTTCGCCCACCTCGACGCGACGACGGTTCTGTCCCGTCCGATCTCCGAGAAGGGCATCTACCCGGCCGTGGACCCGCTGGACTCCACGTCCCGCATCCTGGACCCGCGCTACATCTCGCAGGACCACTACAACGCGGCCATGCGCGTGAAGAACATCCTGCAGAAGTACAAGGACCTCCAGGACATCATCGCGATCCTCGGTATCGACGAGCTCGGCGAGGAGGACAAGCTCGTCGTCCACCGTGCCCGTCGCGTGGAGCGCTTCCTGTCCCAGAACACCCACGTCGCCAAGCAGTTCACCGGCGTCGACGGGTCGGACGTGCCGCTGGACGAGTCGATCGCCGCGTTCAACGCGATCTGCGACGGCGAGTACGACCACTTCCCGGAGCAGGCGTTCTTCATGTGCGGCGGTATCGAGGACCTGAAGAAGAACGCGAAGGAGCTGGGCGTCTCCTGAGCCCGTGCTCACGGTGAGGGGGCGGGGTTCGTCCCGCCCCCTCCTCCACGCCCACTAGACTTGTAACCAACACCCGGCACTCCCGCCGGGTGGTGACCCGAGGAGCCACCCTTGGCTGCTGAGCTGCACGTCGAGCTGGTCGCCGCCGACCGCCAGGTCTGGTCCGGCGAGGCCACCCTGGTCGTCGCGCGCACCACCTCCGGCGACATCGGCGTCATGCCCGGTCACCAGCCGCTGCTCGGTGTGCTGGAGTCGGGCCCGGTGACCATCCGTACGAGTGATGGCGGGACGGTCGTCGCCGCGGTGCACGGCGGTTTCATCTCGTTCGCGGACGACAAGCTGTCGCTGCTGGCGGAGATCGCCGAGCTGGCGGACGAGATCGACGTCCAGCGCGCGGAGCAGGAGCTGGAGCGCGCGAAGGCGGAGGACGACGTGGCGGCCCAGCGCCGTGCGGACGTCCGACTGCGTGCGGCGACGGCGGCGCGCTGACCCTGCGCGCCGTATGGTGATGTGCCTCAGCCGCGGCCGGCACCGGAGTGATCCGGAGCCGGTCGCGGCTGAGGCAGATCTGGATGTTTTTTCCGTTCCGTTACCTAGGAGACGAGGAGGTCGGTGCCGATGGTCCTCGCTCTGACTGCGTGCGGAATCGTGGTGGCCCTCGTGGTGCTGGGGCTGTTCGTCTTCGGTCTGCGGCGTCGGCTGATCCAGCGTTCCGGAGGCACCTTCGACTGCTCCCTGCGCTGGGACGCCCCCGAGGAGGGCGACGCCGGCGGCAAGGGCTGGGCCTACGGGGTGGCCCGCTACAACGGTGACCGCATCGAGTGGTTCCGGGTCTTCTCCTACTCGCCCCGCCCGCGCCGCGCCCTGGAGCGCTCCGCGATCGAGGTGGCCGGCCGTCGCGTCCCCGACGGGGAGGAGGAGCTGGCGCTGCTCTCCGACTCGGTGGTCCTGGCCTGCCTGCACCGCGGGACCCGGCTGGAGCTGGCGATGAGCGAGGACGCGCTGACCGGTTTCCTGGCGTGGCTGGAGGCGGCGCCGCCCGGACAGCGGGTGAACGTGGCGTGATCGCGACGGCGCTCCCCCGGACGGGGTCCGGGGGAGCGCCGGCGTCGTACGGCGGTTACCTCAGTCCGCTGTCGATCGCGCTCACGAGTTCGCCGTTCGCGGTGTCGCCGCTGAACTCCCAGAAGAACGCGCCGCCCAGGCCCTGGTTCTTGGCCCAGGTCATCTTGGTGCCGATGGTCGCCGGGGTGTCGTACGACCACCAGTTGCTGCCGCAGTGCGCGTACGCCGTGCCGCCGACGGTGCCGGTGGCCGGGCAGGCGGTCCTGAGGACCTTGTAGTCCTCGATGCCCGCCTCGTAGGTGCCGCTCGCCGGGCCGGTGGCGGTGCCGCCGGGGGCGGACTGGGTGACGCCGGTCCAGCCGCGGCCGTAGAAGCCGATGCCGAGCAGCAGCTTGCTCGCCGGAACGCCCTTGGCCCGGAGCTTGGCGATGGCGGCGGCGGAGGTGAAGCCCTCCTTCGGGATGCCGGTGTACGAGGTGAGCGGCGAGTGCGGGGCGGTCGGGCCGGTCTTGTCCCAGGCGCCGAAGTAGTCGTACGTCATCACGTTGTACCAGTCGAGGTACTGCGCGGCGCCGCCGTAGTCGGCCGCGTCGATCTTGCCGCCGTCGGTGGCGTCCGCGGTGATGGCGGCGGTGACCAGGTAGTCGGGGCCGAACTCGGCGCGCAGGGCCCGGGAGAGGTCCCGGAAGGCCGCGGGCCCGCTGGTGTCGCAGGTCAGGCCGCAGGCGTTCGGGTACTCCCAGTCGATGTCGATGCCGTCGAAGACGTCGGCCCAGCGCGGGTCCTCCACGACCGCCTTGCAGGAGGCGGCGAAGGCGGACGGGTCGGCCGCGGCCTGGGCGAAGCCGCCGGAGTAGGTCCAGCCGCCGAAGGAGTACAGCACCTTGATGTGCGGGTACTTCGCCTTCAGCTGGCGCAGCTGGTTGAAGTTGCCGCGCAGCGGCTGGTCCCAGGTGTCGGCGGTGCCGCTGACGGACTGGTCGGCGGTGTAGGCCTTCTCGTAGGCGGCGTAGGTGTCGTCGACGACGCACCTGCCGTCCTTGACGTTGCCGAAGGCGTAGTTGATGTGGGTGATCTTCGACGCGGAACCGGAGGTCACCAGGTTCTTGACGTGGTAGTTGCGGCCGTGGACGCCCCACTCGGCGAAGTAGCCGAGCTTGACCTTGTCACCGGTGGGCGGCTCCCCGGTGCCGCCCGTGGTGCGCACCTTCACCGCGCCGCCGGCCGGGCCGGTCTGGTCGGCGGTGTCGCGGGCCCGGACGGAGTACGAGTAGTCGGTGCCGGCGCTCAGGCCGGTGTCCGTGTACGAGGTGGCCGTCACCGTCGCGACCCTGGCGCCGTCGCGCAGGACGTCGTAGTTCTTGACGCCCTTGTCGTCGGTGGCGGCCGACCAGGTCAACTTGACCGAGGTGTCGGTGACGCCGGAGGCGGTGGGGGTGCCGGGCGCGGAGGGCGGGGCGTCACCGGGGACGGAGGCGCCGTCGCAGCCGCCGCCGTTGAGCTTGCAGCCGGTGGGGGAGCCGGTGCCGCTGCCGTTGAAGCCGAAGGAGACCGAGGCGCCGGGGGCGAGGGTGCCGTTCCAGGACTTGTTCCGGGCGGTCCAGTGGGTGCCGGAGCCGGTGACGTCGGCGTCCCAGGCGGAGGTGACGGACGTGCCGGCGGGGAAGTCCCACTCGACGGTCCAGGAGGTGAGGGTGGTGGTGCCGGTGTTCTTCACCGTCCACTTGCCTTCGAAGCCGGAGCCCCAGTCCTGGGTCTTGGCGTAGGTGGCGGTCGCGGAGGTGGCCGCCTGGGCGGGGCCGGCCAGGCCGATCAGGCCGGCGAAGGGGAGCAGCAGGGTCGCGAACCCCGCCGCGGCTCTGTGTCTGAAGCGCATGCTGCGCCTCCTCGTGGGGTTGTCGGGGCGTGACTGAGCCATCAGGCCCGCAGTGCGGCGAGAATAGAAAGGTCTGGACCATAGGTCAATAGGTCTGGACCACTGCTCGGTGCCGTCCTAGATCCCCCACTCCTGCGCCAGAACGGCCGCTTGCACCCGGCTGCGCAGCCCCAGCTTCCCCAGCAACCGGCTGACGTGCGTCTTCACGGTCGCCTCGGCCATGTCGAGCCGGACCGCGATGTCCGCGTTGGACAGACCCTCGCCGAGACAGGACAGCACCTCGCGTTCGCGCCGGGTGAGGGTGTCCAGGACCGCGGGGTCGGCCGTGGTCCGCCGGGCGGACCGCGCGGCGAACTCGGCGATCAGGCGCCGGGTGACCGCCGGGGCGACGACGCCCTCGCCGCGCGCCACCGTGCGGACGGCGTCGACGAGATCCTTCGCCTCCGTGTTCTTCAGCAGGAACCCGGCGGCGCCCGCGCGCAGCGCCCCGAAGACGTACTCGTCGAGGTCGAAGGTGGTGAGCACCAGGACGTCGGCCAGGCCCTCGGCGACCACCTGCCGGGTCGCCGACACCCCGTCCAGGCGCGGCATCTGAACGTCCATCAGCACCAGGTCCGGCCGCAGTGCGCGGGCCAGCGCCACCGCCTGCTCGCCGTCCGCCGCCTCGCCGACCACCTCGACGTCGGGCGCGCTGCGCAGGATGAGGACGAGACCGGCGCGGACGGCGGACTGGTCCTCGGCGACCAGGACGCGGATCATGCGCTTGCTCCTTCGGCTTCGATGAGGGGCAGAACAGCCCGTACGGCCCAGACCCTGCCGTCGGGCGAAACCTCCGGGCCCGCCGCGAAACTGCCGCGCAGCAGCGCGACCCGCTCCCGCATGCCGACCAGCCCGGCGCCGGAGCCCGGCGCGCGCGGGCCGTCCCGGTCCTCGCCGTACGGGCTGGTCACGGTGATGTGCAGCGCGCCGTCCCGCCGGCCGAGCACGACCGTGACCTGCCCGGGCGCCGCGTGCTTGAGGGCGTTGGTCAAGGACTCCTGCACGATGCGGTACGCCGCCAGCTCCACCGGCGCGGGCAGCCCCTCGCCGGGGTCGGCCTCCAGGACGACGTCGAGCCCGTTGGCGCGGGCACCGTCGACGAGCGCGCCTAGGCCGTCCAGGGTGGGCGCGGCGACGGGCTCGACGTCACCGCTGGAGTCCCGCAGGATCCCGATCAGCCGCCGCATCTCGGCCAGCCCCTCGACGCTGTTCTCCCGGATGACCCCGAGGGCCTGCCGGGTGGTGGCCGGGTCGTCGAGGGAGAGCGCGGCCGTGGAGTGGATGGCGATCGCCGACAGGTGGTTGGCGACCATGTCGTGCAGTTCGCGGGCCATCCGGGCGCGCTCGGCGGTGACCGCCTGGGCGCGGTCCAGCTCGGCGAGCAGCGCGGTCTGCTCGGCGCGCAGCCGCGCGGCCTCGGCGGCGTCGCGGTGGTTGCGGACGATCAGGCCGGTGGAGGCGGGCGTGAACGTCATGATGGCGACGGCCGCGCCGATCAGCAGCGCCTCGGGCACCCGCCACGCCGCGAACGACGCCACCGTGGCGACCACCGACAGCAGTCCGGTGATCCAGGGGAGGCGGCGGGCCGAGGCCGGGGTGCCGTACAGGACGGCCGCGTACATCACGTCGGTGTACATCACCAGCGTGACCAGGTTGCCCTGGGTGACGGTGTCCAGGACCAGCGTGGCGGTGGCGGTCAGCAGCGCGGCGCGCGGGGCGGCCCGCCGCGCCAGCTCGCAGCAGGCCATCACCGCCAGCGGCACCAGGACCGGCCAGGCGCCGGGAAGGAGCACGATCGGCTCGTCCCCGGGCCGGGTGGCCAGACCGAAGCCCCACAGCAGCAGCCCGCCGAGCAGTCCGGCCAGCGCGGCGTACGCGTCGAAGCGGTGCGGGCGGGGGAGTCGCGGAGCGGCCATGGTCCCATCCAACACGGCGCCGGACGCGCACGCCTGATCCCCGGGAACGGTCCGCGGCTGCATCGTTCGATGTACCGCGAGTTCGTCACCGCCGACGACGAACGGCGCCGCTTCCGCCGGGACCCTGGAGGGGTGACCGAAGGGAGCACGTCGTGATCGTCGCGTTGATCATCGCCTGCGAGGTCGGCTTCTGGGTGCTGCTCGCGCTCGGCCTCGCCGTCCGCTACCTGCTGAACTGGCGCCGTACGAGCGTGGTGCTGCTGCTGTGCGAGCCGGTCCTGGAGCTGGTGCTGTTCGCGGCGACGGCCGTCGACCTGAGGAACGGCGCCGAACCGGGCTGGGAGCACGGCCTCGCGGCGCTGTACATCGGCTACACGGTGGCCTACGGCCACTACACGATCCGCTGGCTGGACGGCCACGCCGCGCACCGCCTGGGCGGGGCGCCGAAACCGGCCGGCGCGCCCCGCTACGGCATGGCCCGCGCCCGCCACGAGGCCCGGCTGTGGCTGCGCACGCTGCTCGCCGCGGCCGTCGCCTGCGGCCTGCTCCAGGGCGCGGTCTGGTACGTCGGCGACGAGGGCGACATCTCCTCGCTGCGCGCCTTCCAGTGGACGGCGCTGCGGGCCGCCGGCATCCACGGACTGGTCGCGCTGGCCTACTTCGTCTGGCCGAAGAAGGCCCCCGCCGGGGCGGGCGAGGAGAGCGGACCGGCGCTCACCAAGGAGGGAGTCCGGTGATGCGCGAGGCGTCCCGGACCCTGCTGGAGAGGGCCGCCGCCTTCGCCGCCGGGCCGGCGCTGCGGCTGTTCGCCGGCGACGTGGAGGTGCCGGTCGTCGCCCCCACCGAGGTGGGCGTGGTGCTGATGTGCGTCGGCGGGGCGCCGGCGGCGGCCGGCCCGTGCCGGCGGGTGCGGGGCCGCGCCTAGCGCTCGCCGCCCGGCACCCACAGCACGTCCCCGACGTCCTTGTTGGCCGTGCGCGCGAGGATGAACAGCAGGTCGGACAGGCGGTTGAGGTAGGTCGCGGTGAGCGGGTTCATCGTCTCGCCGTGCACCTCCAGCGCCGCCCAGGTCGAGCGCTCCGCCCGGCGCACGACCGTGCAGGCCTGGTGGAGGAGGGCCGCGCCCGGCGTGCCGCCCGGGAGGATGAAGGAGCGCAGCTTCTCCAGCCGCTCGTTGAAGCGGTCGCAGTCCGCCTCCAGCCGGTCGACGTAGAACTGCTCGACCCTGAGCGGCGGGTACTCGGGGTTCTCCACGACCGGCGTGGACAGGTCCGCGCCCACGTCGAACAGGTCGTTCTGCACGCGGGTGAGGACCTCGACGACCTCCTGGTCGAGGCCGCCCAGCGCGATCGCCGTGCCGATCACCGCGTTGGCCTCGTTGGCGTCGGCGTACGCGGCGATGCGCAGGTCGGTCTTGGCGACCCGGCTCATGTCGCCGAGGGCGGTGGTGCCCTGGTCGCCGGTCCTCGTGTAGATGCGCGTCAGATTGACCATGCGCCCAGCCTAGTTACGCTCCGGGGCCGCGGAACACGCGTGTGCCCACCGTCACGGACAGCGCCGCGAGACCGACGGCCACCAGGACGCCGTACAGCATGGCGGGCGTCGTGTAGGAGCCGACGTAGGCGTCCCGGACCGCGTCCACCAGATAGCGGAACGGCATGAGGCGGGACAGCGCGTCCAGCCAGGCGGGGCCCAGGGTCATCGGGAGCATCAGGCCGGACAGCAGCATCGACGGCATGGTCAGCGCGTTGACGGTCGGGCCGAACCCCTGCGGGGTGCTGAGCCGCATGGCCAGCGCGTACGACAGCGAGGCGAGCGAGACGGTGAGCAGGGCGACGAACCCGAAGCCGATCAGGACGCCGGGCAGCGGTGCCCGCAGCCCCATCGCGACGGCCGCCAGCACCAGCAGCACCGCCTGGAAGACGAACACGGTGGCATCGCGCAGCACCCGGCCCAGCAGCAGGGCCAGACGGCTCACGGGCGTGACCCGCATGCGCTCGACCACCCCGTGCCCCTTCTCGATGATGATCGAGAAGCCCGCGAACGACGCCCCGAACAGCCCCAGCTGCAGCAGCAGGCCGGGGACGAGGACCTGCCAGGAGCTGCCCTCCGCGCCGAGCGGCAGGTCCGTCAGGAGCGGACCGAAGAAGAGCAGGTACAGCAGCGGCATCAGCACGCCGAAGAGCAGCGCGAAGCGGGAGCGCAGGGACTGGCGCAGGTAGCGGCCGTAGACGAGCGCGGTGTCGGACAACAGCATCAGGGATCCTCACACGGTTGCGGGGGCGGTGTCGGCGGGGGAGGCGCTGCGGCCGGTGACGGCGAGGAAGGTGTCCTGGAGGGTCGCGTCGACGGAGCCCGCGTACCGGAGCTTCAGCGCGCTCGGGGTGCCCTCGGCCGCCACCACGCCCCGGTCGACGATCACCAGGCGGTCGGCGAGGGCGTCGGCCTCGTCGAGGTAGTGGGTGGTCAGGAAGACGGTCGTGCCGTGCGCGTCGCGCAGCCGGCGGACCAGGTCCCACAGGGCGGCGCGGCTGCCGGGGTCCAGACCGGTCGTCGGTTCGTCGAGGAAGAGGATCCGGGGGCGGTGGGTGAGCGCCATCGCGATGTCCAGGCGGCGCCGCTGGCCGCCGGAGAGCGCGGCGCACTTGCGGTCGAGGAGGCCGGCGAGGTCCAGGTCGTGGGCCAGCTCCTCGGCGCGCTCGCTCGCCCGGGCCCTGGTCAGGCGGTACAGGCGCCCCTGGGTGACCAGTTCCTCCCGCACGGTGATCTGCGGGTCCACCCCGCCGGACTGCGCCACGTACCCGCAGGCCCCGCGCACCCCCGCGGGGTCGGTCGCCAGGTCGTGCCCGGCGACCGTGGCCGTGCCGCCGGTGGGGGCGAGCAGGGTGGTGAGCATCCGGAGGGTGGTGGTCTTGCCGGCGCCGTTGGGGCCGAGGAAGCCGAGGATCTCCCCCTCGCGGACGGTCAGGTCGATGCCGCGCACCGCCTCGACCGGTCCGTGCTTGGTGGCGAAGGTGCGGGCCAGGCCGGCCGTGCTGATGATTGCCATGGCCCAAGAAAAACAGATCCACTGCAATTTTGCAATGGCCCCAAATTTTAGGAGGCACCAAGGAAGTTAGGATGGGGGCATGGCCGAGGGACTCAGGGAACGGAAGAAGCGGCAGACCCGGCAGTACATCTCCGATGTCGCCACGGGCCTGTTCCTCGAGCGCGGCTTCGAGGCGGTGACCGTGGCGGAGATCGCCGAGGCCGCGAACGTCTCCGTGAACACCGTGTACAACTACTTCCCGGCCAAGGAGGACCTGTTCCTCGACCGCTCCAAGGGCGTCGTCGACCAGCTCTCGCGCTGGGTGCGCGGGCGGCGCGACGGGGAGTCGGCCGCCGGGGCCGTCCTGCGCGAGCTGCGCGAGGAGGTCGAGTCCGTCTCGCCCCGCGCCGGCCTGTTCGCCGGATACGCGCAGTTCATGAAGGTCGTCGACGAGTCGTCCGCGCTGCGGTCCCGGCTGTGGGCGATCGGCCAGGAGGTGCTCGACGACCTGGAGCGGACCCTGCGCGAGGAGACCGGCGCCCCGGACGACGACCCCGTGCCCTCCCTGATGGCCGGTCAGATCGGCTGGCTGCACAGCACGGTGCGGGCCGCCGTCGGCCGGGGCATGCTCGCGGGCGGGGAGCCGAACGAGGTCTCCCGCGAGGTGCTCCTGCTGCTGGACGAGATGGAGGGACTGTTGAGCGAGAAAGTGCTCAACTACGCCGTCCGGGGTGCGGAGTGAGCCGTGCCGGTGTGATGTCCGTCATGTGAGACGTGACGCGCGTTACTTACCGGTCACACGGGCTCTTCCGGGCGCTAGTGTCCGCCCGAGAGGCAGTGACCGCGGCCTCGCATTCCCGCCGTACCGGACACCGCCGGACCCGCCCCGCGGGCGCCGGCGGGGATGTGACGCCAGGTCCCAAGGACAGCGCGTATCAGGGGAGTCGCACAGTGGCACGGAAGCTCGCCGTCATCGGAGCCGGCCTGATGGGTTCCGGCATCGCCCAGGTCTCCGCGCAGGCGGGCTGGGACGTCGTCCTGCGCGACGTCACCGACGAGGCCCTCCGGCGCGGCACCGACGCCATCAAGGCCTCGTACGACAAGTTCGTCGCCAAGGGCAGGCTGGAGGCGCACGACGCCGACGCCGCCCTCGCCCGCATCACCGCGACCACCGACCTGGACGCCGCCGCCGACGCGGACGTCGTCGTCGAGGCCGTCTTCGAGAAGCTCGAGGTCAAGCACGAGATCTTCCGCACGCTCGACAAGCTCGTGCGCGAGGACACCGTGCTCGCCTCCAACACCTCCGCCATCCCGATCACCAAGATCGCGGCCGTGACGGAGCGCCCGGAGCGCGTCGTCGGCACCCACTTCTTCTCGCCGGTCCCGATGATGCAGCTGTGCGAGCTGGTGCGCGGGTACAAGACCAGCGACGAGACGCTCGCCAGGGCGCGCGCGTTCGCCGAGTCGGTCGGCAAGACCTGCATCGTCGTCAACCGGGACGTCGCCGGCTTCGTGACCACCCGGCTGATCTGCGCGCTCGTCGTCGAGGCCGCCAAGCTGTACGAGTCGGGCGTGGCGAGCGCCGAGGACATCGACCTCGCCTGCCGGCTGGGCTTCGGTCACGCCATGGGCCCGCTGGCCACCGCCGACCTCACGGGCGTCGACATCCTGCTGCACGCCACCGACAACATCTACACCGAGTCCCAGGACGAGAAGTTCGCCCCGCCGGAGCTGATGCGCCGGATGGTGGACGCCGGTGACATCGGGCGCAAGAGCGGGCAGGGCTTCTACACCCACTGACCGCGCGTCAGCCCCCGGAAACGTCACACGCCGGGGTGAATTCGGTATCGGTTCGCTTACGTACGGCAACCTCCGGCCGTTCGAAGCAGTCAGAGGTTGCATCACTGGACAGCAACAAAACGCCACGGCGCGACAGCGGAACGCCACGGCGCGACAGCAGAACGCCACAGTGCGTCAGCGCGCGTCACGGCGCATCGGTGGAACGCCGCGGCACGTCAGCAGGACACCACGACGCGAGGCACGAGACGCACGCACGGGGAGCGCATATGCACATCAGGGGCGACCACGCCGAGCTGGTCGTCGGGGGCCGCCTCGACGTTCGCAGCGCGGCGGACGCCCGCACGGTCCTGCACTCGGCCGTCGACGACGGAGTCGGCGACCTGGTGCTCGACCTGTCAGAGCTGGACTCCTGGGACGCCACCGGACTCGGGGTGATCATGGGTGCCCACCGGCGGGCCGGCCGCTGCGGCCGGCGGCTCGTGCTGCGCGGCGTACCGCCGCAGATGCAGCGCCTGCTGGTGGCCACCCGGCTGTACCGGATCCTGGCCATCGAAGGCGGCCTCGGGGTGGAGACGCTGCCCAGGGTGTGACCCCCCGGGCTCTCGCGACGGGTGTGGCCCGGCGTACCGGGGGGACCCGGACACCCCTCGGCGAAACGTACGACGCGCCCAATCCTCACGAGACTGTGACGTCTCGGACGGCGCGGCACCCCGGGCTGTCGGGGATACTGAGCGAAGGTTTAGGGTTCGGCTGCCCGCTGCCATGCGACCCTCTAGCGGGCCCGGACCAGAAGCGACAGCGCGGTGTGCGGCAAGGCCGGGAGGGGCTGGAAGAGCACAGGACGCTTTTGGGGGGCTTGGACCTATGGACCCGAACACCCGCGGACCCGAGGAGTACGGCCACGCCGGTGGAGGCGCCTCCCGGTCGAGCGAACGCGAGACCGGGGGAGGCCACGCGCCGCGCCAGCGCCCGCCCAGGGAATCCCTCACCTCCGACTTCGGACAGCACGCGCCCGCGCTCGCCCGCACGGTGCAGCTCGTCTCCGGCGACTTCCTGCTCACCGTCAACCCCGTGGACGGCAGCGAGATCGAGGTCTGCCCGCCCGGGGAGCGGCCCGGCCGCCCCGAGAAGCTCACCGCGGCCGAGCGCGCCGGGACCGAGCGCGCCGCGCGGCCGCCCGTCCCGCCCGGCCCCGCGCAGCCCGCGCTGCCGCTGCTGGCCCGCCAGGACGAACGCGAACAGCTGGTACGGCTGCTCGCCCGCGGCCGCTCCGTGCGCCTCACCGGCCCCGCCGGCTCCGGCCGCACCAGCCTCCTCGACGTCGTCGCCGAGGACTGCGCCGACCTCGCCCCCGACGGCGTCGTCCGCCTGAACGGCTTCCGCCGCACCGCCGACGACCTGCTCCACGACCTCTTCCACGCCGTCCACCGCGCCCCCCGGTACCGCCCGGACCGGGACGAACTGCTCGCCCACGTCCGGGAGATCGGCGCGGTCGTCGTCCTCGACGACATCGAATTCGGCGGCGCCGCGCTGGACGACCTGCTGGACGCCACCCCCGAGTGCGCCTTCCTGATCGCCGCCACCCCGGACGTGCCGGCCCCCTCCGCCGACTCGGCCGTGGAGGAGGTCGTCCTCGGCGGCCTGGACCGCGCGGACAGCCTGGAACTCCTCGAACGCGCCGCCGGCCGCGCCCTCACCGAGGAGGAGGCCACCTGGGCCGGGGACCTCTGGTTCGAGTCCGAGGGCCTGCCGCTGCGCTTCGTCCAGGCCGGTGCCCTGCTGCGCCAGCGCGACCGGCTGCGGGCCGGCGCCGAGGCCGTCGACGAGTTCGGCGTCTTCGCGGACGCGCCGCCCGCGGACACCCCCCGCGACGCCGGCGAGGACGAGGACGTCCCCCTGCCGTCGCTCGGCGAGGCCGCCGCGCCCGCGCCGCTGCTCGCCTCCCGGCTGAGCGCCGCGGCCCGCGCCACCCTGCGGTTCGCCGTCGCGCTCGGCGGCGAGGTGCCGCACCAGGCGCACCTGCCCGCCCTGGCCGGCGACACCCACGCGGACGCCGCCCTCGGCGAGCTGGCCGGCTGCGGCCTGGTCTCCCCGGTGGGCGCCCGCTACCGGCTGGCCGCCGGGGTGCTGACCCAGCTGGAGGCCGCCGGATACGCCGACGACGTCCAGGCCGACGCCCTCGCCGTCGCCCGGCACTACGCCTGGTGGGCCGGGCACCCCTCGGTCACCCCGGAACGCGTGTGCGCCGAGGCCGACGCGGTGCTCGCCGCCCTCGCCGTGCTGACGCCGGCGACCGCGCCGGCCGAGGAGGACGAGGAGGGCGGGGACCGCCCCGCCGTCCGGCTGGCCCGTACGGCGGCGCCCGCGTTCGCCGCCGGGCTGCACTGGAGCGCCTGGGAACGGGCGCTGCGCTCGGGCACCGAGGCCGCCCGGCTCGCCGGGGACGTCGCCGAACAGGCCTACTTCCACCACGAGCTCGGCGTCCTCGCGCTGTGCGGCGGACAGCTGGACCGGGCCCGCGCCGAGCTGGAGGCCTCCATCGGCCTGCGCGGCGCGCTCGCCGACAAGCGCGGCACCGTCGCCGGCCGCCGTGCCCTCGCCCTGGTCGCCGACCGCTCGGGGACCGCGCCCGGCCTCGGCGCCGTCGCGGGCGCGTTCGGGGCGACCGCGGGGGAGGAGGCGCCCGAGGCGCGGCACGACGAGTCCGCCTCGCCGCCGGGCGGGGCGCCCGCCGCGTTCCCGCCGCTGCAGCGGCCCGCCGACGTCCCGGCCCCGGTCGCCCACCGCGCCCCGTCCGCCGGGCCGTCCCGCAAGGCCGGCGGCGGCATCAAGGGCTTCGCCCGGCGCAACCTCGTGGCCTCCGGCGCGGGCGCGCTGCTCGTCGCCGTGCTCGGCACGGTGGTGACCCTCGGCGCCACGTCCGACAACGACGCCAACCGCCCGTCCGACGAGGTCGGGGTCAACCCCTCCGCCAGTCGGGGCGTCGAGGACGGCAGCCTGGGCGCCGACGTGCCGCAGGACGACGGCGGCGGCTCCGGCGACACCGGCGCGGCGACGAGCCGGCCGGTCGGCCCCGGCCCGGACGGCACCTTCGGCACCACCGACGACCCGACGCCGACCGGCACGGGCTCGTCCCGGCCGTCGGACGACCCCAGCGGCAGCGAGGGGCCGTCGACGTCGCCGCCGCCGTCGAAGTCGCCGACGTCCAGGCCGCCCACGACCGCGAAGCCGCCCGTCCCGTCCAAGCCGTCGTCGCCCGGGCCGTCCACCTCCGCGCCGTCGTCGCCGGAACCGTCCGCCTCCGAGCCGTCGACGCCCGCGCCGCAGCCGTCCTCGCCGTCCACCTCGAACTCGGCCAGCGGCCCGGTCACGTCGAGCGCCCCCGTCGAGACGAGCACCTCGGCGAGCGCCCCGGGGAGCGGCGGGACGGGCGGCCCCAGCGGCACGGGCACGGTGATCTGAGGCATCGCGCCGACGCACGAGGGCCGGGTCCGCACGCCGGACCCGGCCCTCGTCGTCGTACGGCCGCCCCGGGCGACCGCGCCGCCGGTTCAGAACAACCGCAGCTTGTCGTCCTCGATGCCGCGCAGCGCGTCGTAGTCCAGCACCTGACAGCCGATGCCCCGGTCGGTGGCGAGGACCCGCGCCTGGGGCTTGATCTCCTGGGCGGCGAAGATGCCGCGCACCGGGGCGAGCCGGGGATCGCGGTTCAGCAGCTCCAGGTAGCGGGTGAGCTGTTCCACGCCGTCGATCTCGCCGCGCCGCTTGATCTCGACGGCGACGGTCTGGCCCGCGGCGTCCCGGCACAGGATGTCGACCGGCCCGATGGCCGTCGGGTACTCGCGGCGGATGAGGGTGTAGCCCTCGCCGAGGGTCTCGATGCGGTCGGCGAGCAGTTCCTGGAGGTGGGCCTCCACACCGTCCTTGATCAGGCCGGGGTCCACGCCCAGTTCGTGCGTGGAGTCGTGGAGGATCTCCTCCATCGTGATGATGAGCTTCTCACCCGCCTTGTTGACGACGGTCCACACCCCCGCGGCGCCGTCGGAGCCACCGGCCTCCTCCTTCAGCGTGCAGGGCGGCGACATCCAGTTCAGGGGCTTGTAGGCCCGGTCGTCGGCGTGGATGGAGACGCTGCCGTCCGCCTTGACCAGGATCAGGCGGGGGGCCGGGGGAAGGTGGGCGGTGAGCCGCCCGACGTAGTCCACGGAGCAGCGGGCAATGACGAGACGCATGGTCGGCAACGCTACTCGACGGGCCCCGGTGAGCGCGATTCGCCCTCCCGGCACCCGCCGCCGCCCGGTCCCGGGAGGCCGGGCGGACCACCGCGGCCACCCTGGTGGAGGCGCGCCGGACCGCCCCTCTTGTGCCGGAAGGACCTCGTTCGCGCCGTGGCCGATTGTGTGCCCAACGACCTTTGCGCATCCGGGCATTTGCCTGGTGCGGCCACCGCCCGTTGCTTACGGTATTGAACGGGAGGGCGCGGAATGTTTACACAGCGTGTTCTGCATCGCGGGCTTCCCTTACTGTCAGGCAGCCCCTGCTGGTCGGGGGTGCGAGAGGAGAACCCATGTCGCTCGACGTCTCACCGGCCCTGCTCGAACAGGCCGAGCGAGGCGAGGTCGACGAAGCCGACTTCGTCGACTGCGTCCGGACCTCCCTGCCCTACGCGTGGGAGATGATCAGTTCTCTGGTGGCACAGCTGAAGGTGGACGGCGGCCAGTTCGCCGACAACCAGACGCCCCCGCCGGACGAGCAGGCACGTGGTCAGCTGCTGCGTGCGCTCGCGAGCGACGCGATACGCGGCGCGCTGCAGAGACACTTCGGTGTGCGGCTGGCCTTCCAGAACTGCCACCGGGTGGCGGTGTTCCCGCTCGACTCCTCGGTCGACGAGACGCTGGCGCGTTTCACCTCGGTACGCAGCCAGTTGCTGAACCAGTCGCCGGAGCTCCGGGACTGCTGACGCGGTCGGCCCTCGGGTCGCCGTCCCGTACACGGGGGCGCGGTTCGTACCGGTGCGGCAGGTCTTCCGTGGGGGACACCGTGGTTCCCGGCGGAAGGCCCGGTCAGTTCAGGTGCGGGAGGACCTCGGCCCCCAGCCGCCGTACGTTCTCCTCGGTCGCCGCCAGATCCCCGGAGCCCTCGACGAGCAGGGCGAAACGGGAGATTCCGGTCCGTTCGCTGGTCGCCGCGAGCCGGTCGACGCAGAGCCGCGGGGGGCCCACCGGGTGCAGCCCGCAGAGCAGTTCGGTGTACGCCAGCGGATCGCGCATCCGCCGGGGGCGGCCGTCGACCGTGACATGGGCGTCCAGCCCCTGCTTCAGCCAGCCCGGCATCGCCTTCATCAGCGTCTCCACCGCGTCCGTGCGCCGGTCCGCGATCTGGCAGACGCCGGCCGAGACATGGGCCGCGTGGTGGATCTCCTCCGCCGGCCGCCCGGCCGCCCGCGCCTGCCGCCGCCACAGGGCGGCCATCTCGGCCTTCTCCTCGTCGCCGACGTGCATGCCGAGCAGCATCGGCAGCCCGCGCTCGGCCGCGAGCCGCACGCTCGCCGGGGAGGTGCAGGCGACGACGACCTCGGGTCCCTCGGCGTCCGTCAGGGCCTCCGACGGGCGGGGGACGACGGGCACCTCACGGAAGCCGAATCGTTCCCCCGAAGCCCCGACCACGGGTTCGCGCAGCCAGCGCACCAGCAGGTCGAGCGACTCCGGGAACCCCTTCTCGTACGCCTCCAGGCCCGCGCCGAACACCTCCAGGTCGACCCACGGCCCGCCGCGCCCCACGCCGAGCGAGAACCGCCCGCCGCTCGTCACGTGCAGCAGCGCGGCCTGCTCGCCGAGCGTCACGGGGTGGGTGGTGGACAGGACGCTGACCGCCGTCCCGACCCGGAGGCGGCGGGTCCGGCCGAGCAGCAACGCCGCCAGGGTGACGGCCGACGGACAGGTGCCGTAGGGCACGAAGTGGTGCTCGGCCAGCCAGACCGTGTCGAGTCCCGCCTCCTCCGCGACCTCGGCGGAGCGGACCGCGCGGTGCAGCGCCTCCCCCTCGCCCTGCCCGGGGAACCGGGCCGCCAACACGAAACTTCCTACGCGCATCGTTTTTCCTGCTTCCTCGGCTCCGACACGGAGCTCCCCACCGGGCATAACCGGCCGACACGTGCCGAGGACACGGCTCTGCGAAGGGATTTGCGGATTGTCCGGAGATCCGGACGCCGCGGAGGGCGTCCGCGCCGGTCCGCGAGGGGACCTTCGGCGGCCGGTGGTGTACGCGTACCCCTGTCCGCGCCGCGTAGGCTGGACAGGGCCCGTGCATCCCGTAGAGCCCCGTGAGGTGTCCTGTGTCCCCGCGTCGCAACCGACCCAAGGGAGTCGGCCGGTCAGGCCGGAGCGCCGAGGACGACCGGCCCGGCCGCTACGGCGGCTGGGAGTCCACGGAGAGCTGGCAGGGCGAGGAGTGGAACGTGCGGCACGTGGCCGGCGCGAGCGCCCGGGGCAAGGCGTACCGCTGCCCCGGCTGCGACCAGTTGATCCCCGACGGCGTGCCGCACGTGGTGGCCTGGCCGTCGTACGTGGGCGTCGACGACCGCCGGCACTGGCACAAGGCGTGCTGGAACGCCAAGGACCGCCGCACCACGCGGGTGCAGCGGTCCCGGAACGCGCCCCGGTTCTGAGCCGGGTCCGCCCGTCCTACACGTCCCGCTTCTCCAGCAGCGCGAAGGCGCCGGCGAACACCACGGCCGTCACGCCGAGCATGATCCACAGCGGGTCCCAGCCGGACGGGCCCGACTCGCTCAGGGAGTTGGCGTAGAAGACGCTGAGCTGGTTGGGGATCGAGTACTCGAACAGGGCCTGGCGGACGTCCTCCAGCGAGGAGGAGAACATGAACAGCGCGATCACCAGCGGCGCGAGCACGGCTCCGATCATGATGGTGATGGCGCCCGCCGAGTGCCGGACGACCGAGCCGACGGCGAGCGAGAGCATCCCGAGCAGCGCGACGTAGAGCGCGACGCCGACCGTGCCCTTCAGCCACTCCCCGCCGGAGGGCTCCCGGGCGCCGTTGCCCCCCAGCATGGCCACGTGCAGGAAGGCGACGACGGACACGGACACCAGCGTCACCACGAACGCCGTCAGGAAGAACACGATCGCCTTCGCCGCGAGCACCCGGCCGCGAGTGGGACAGGCGGTCATCGTGGTGCGGATCATGCCGGTGCCGTACTCCGAGGCCGTGGTCAGCACGCCGAGCGTGATGACGCACATGCTGCCCAGCAGCAGCCCGAAGAAGCCCAGCGACAGGGCGTTCTCACCGGACAGGTCGGACGAGGAGCTCGCCACCACGACACCGGTCAGCAGACCGATGCCGACGACCAGCAGGACGAACACGCCGAGCGTCCACAGGGTCGAGCGCACCGAGCGGATCTTCGTCCACTCGGAGGCGACGGCGTGCCCGAGGTGTGTGCGCACCACCGGGATCGGCGAGGTGTAGACGGGGAACGGGGAGCCGGGCGCCGCCTGCCACCGGGGTGCGGGCGCGGCCTGCGGCATCGGGGGCTGCGGAGTGCTCATCGGGCGTCCTCGGGCTCGGTCACGTCGGTCGTCGGGGCGGCGGGCTGCGGGGCCGGTGCCGGGGGAGCGGGCTGCGCGTACGGGTTGGGCGCGGCCGGCGCGTCCGCGGGGGCGCCCGGGGCGCCGTACGGCCCCGTCCGGTCCGGCGCGCCCTGCGGCCCGGCGAACGGCTGCCCGCCCGGCTGGGGCGGCGGCGGGGCGTACCAGCCCGGCTGGCCCTGCCCGGGCACCGGCACCGGCGGCTGCGCGCCGGGCGGCAGCGGCTGATGCAGCCCTTCCTTCTGGTCGGTGGTCGAGCGGTAGTCGACCACCCCCTGCGTCATCCGCATGTACGCCTCCTCCAGCGAGGCCTGATGCGGCGACAGCTCCCACAGCCGTACGCCGGCCTCGTGCGCGATGTCGCTGATGCGGGGCAGCGGCAGGCCCGTCACCCGCAGCGCGCCGTCCTGCTCGGGCAGCACCTGGCCGCCGGCCTCGGTGAGCGCGCCCGACAGCTTCTCGCGCTGCTGCGGCTCGGTGCCGGGCGTGCGCACCCGCGCGAAGTCGGCGGAATTGGCCGATATGAAGTCCTTCACGCTCATGTCGGCGAGCAGTTGTCCGCGCCCGATGACGATCAGGTGATCGGCGGTGAGCGCCATCTCGCTCATGAGGTGACTGGAGACGAACACGGTCCGCCCCTCGGCGGCCAGCGCCTTCATCAGGTTCCGCACCCAGAGGATGCCCTCGGGGTCGAGGCCGTTGACCGGCTCGTCGAACAGCAGCACCTGCGGGTCGCCGAGCAGCGCGGCGGCGATGCCCAGCCGCTGGCCCATGCCGAGGGAGAACCCCTTGGACCGTCTCTTCGCCACGTCGTGCAGGCCGACGACGCCGAGCACCTCGTCCACGCGCCGGGCCGGGATGCCGGACAGCTGGGCGAGGCTCAGCAGGTGGTTGCGGGCGGACCGGCCGCCGTGCACCGCCTTGGCGTCGAGCAGGGCGCCGACCTGGCGGGGGGCGTTGGGCAGCTTGCGGTACGGGTAGCCGCCGATCGTGACGTGCCCGGCGGTGGGGTTGTCCAGGCCGAGGATCATCCGCATCGTCGTCGACTTGCCCGAGCCGTTCGGCCCGAGGAAGCCGGTGACGGCGCCGGGCCGTACCTGGAAGGACAGGTTGTGCACAGCGGTCTTGTCGCCGTAGCGCTTGGTCAGGCCGACTGCCTCGATCATGCTCCCCACCCGTCGGAAGGTACCCAGCGAAGGTTCTCAGGACAGCGGGGCACACGCCCCCCCGTAAGGGTTAGGAGGATATCGGGGCGCTGACGGTTCCGCCCAAGGGCGAGCAGAACCTCACGCGTCCCGCTTCTTCACCAGCACGTAACCGCCGGCGAGGGCGGCGGCCACCCACAGCACCATGATCCCGAGCCCGCCCCAGGGGCCGTACGGGGTGTCGTCGCCGACCGGGGGAACCACCTGCATGATCGTGCTGCCGGCCTGGTCGGGCAGGAACCGGCCGACCTCCTCGGTCGCCGAGACGTTGCCCAGGATGCTGGAGACGAGGAAGAAGAACGGCATCAGGACGCCGAGCGAGAGCATCGGCGAGCGCAGCATCGCGGCGACGCCCATGGAGAACGTCGCGATGAGGGTCATGTAGAGCCCGCCGCCGATCACCGCGCGCAGCACGCCCGGGTCCCCGATCGACGCCCGGAGGTCGCCGAGCACCGCCTGCCCGACGAAGAAGGCGAGGAAAGCGGTGGTCAGGCCGACCACGAGGGCCAGCGCGGTGGCGACCGCGATCTTGCCGAACAGGAAGGTGCCGCGCTGCGGGACCGCGGCCAGCGAGGTGCGGATCATGCCGGTGCTGTACTCGTTCGACACGACGAGCACCCCGAACACGATCATCGCCAGCTGGCCGAGGCTCATGCCCGCGAAGCTGGTGAACGTCGGGTCGAAGGAGAGCCTGTCCCGCGTGCTCATGGAGGCGAACTCGTTCCTCGACAGCGCCGAGATCAGCATGCCGAGGGCGACGGTGACGACCACGGCGACGGAGAGCGTCCAGACGGTGGACGCCACCGACCGGATCTTGGTCCATTCGGACCGGACGACCTGGGTGACCGCCATGTTCAGCTCCTTCCCCCGCCGTCGCCCCACCGCTGCGCGGCGGGCGGGGTCCCGGTGTGGGCGTGGTATTCCACCGACTCCGCGGTCAGCCGCATGAACG
Organism: Streptomyces glaucus; assembly: GCF_039533365.1. Taxonomy (NCBI): domain Bacteria; kingdom Bacillati; phylum Actinomycetota; class Actinomycetes; order Kitasatosporales; family Streptomycetaceae; genus Streptomyces; species Streptomyces glaucus. Next base: position 42,661 of record NZ_BAAATK010000017.1, on the reverse strand, counting down.
CCTCCTCCAGCGAGGCCTGCCGGGGACTCAGCTCGTGCAGCACCACCTGGTGCCGCGCGGCCAGTTCGCCGATGTGCTCGGGTTTGCCGCCGTCGACCTCGAAGGCGCCGGTGCCGGTCGCCACGGCCGTGATCCCCGCCGCGTGCAGCACGTCCAGCAGCCGCTCCGGCTGGGGGGTGCGGATCCGGACGCAACTGCGCGAGTTCTGCTCGATGAAGCCGGCCATGGAGGTGTCGGCGAGCAGCCGGCCCTGGCCGATGACGACGAGGTGGTCGGCGGTCAGCGCCATCTCGCTCATCAGGTGGCTCGACACGAACACCGTCCGGCCCTGCGCGGCCAGCGACTTCATCAGGGTGCGGATCCAGTGGATGCCCTCGGGGTCGAGGCCGTTGACCGGCTCGTCGAACATCAGGATCCGCGGATCGCCCAGCAACGCGGCGGCGATGCCGAGGCGCTGCGACATGCCGAGCGAGAACGACCTGGCCTTCTTCCGCGCGACCGCCGTCAGGCCCACGGTGTCGAGCACCTCGTGCACCCGCCGCTTCGGGATGCCGTTGCTCTGCGCCAGGCACAGCAGATGGTGGTAGGCGCTGCGCCCGCCGTGCACCGCACGGGCCTCCAGCAGCGCCCCGATGGACTTCAGCGGGTCCTTGAGCCGGTCGTAGGGCCTGCCGTCGACGCGCACGTCGCCGGCGGTGGGCCGGTCCAGGCCCAGGATCATCCGCATGGTGGTCGACTTGCCGGCGCCGTTGGGGCCCAGGAAGCCCGTGACCATGCCCGGTCTGACGGCGAAGGTGAGGTTGTTGACCGCGACCTTCTCGCCGTACCGCTTGGTCAGTCCCGCCAGCTCGATCATGCCGACACGCTAAAACGGGACGGAGCCCGCTGCCACCCCGGTGGCAGCGGGCTCCGCCTCTTCTCAGCCGCTGTACGCCCGGGCGTTACCGGGACTGCTGCGCGGGCACCCCGCGGGAGACCGACTCGTCGTCGCTCGACGTGCCGGCGGCGGCCACCGCGGCACCGGTGAGCGTGGCGAGCATCTCGCGCACGTTGGTCAGCTGCGCGTTGATCGAGTCGCGGCGGTTGGTCAGCGCGGCCAGCTCGCGCTCGGACTCCGAGCGGATGCGGTCGGCCTTGGCGTTGGCGTCGGCCACGATGTCCTCGGCCTGACGCTGCGCCGTCTCGACGGTCTGGCGGGCGCGGCGCTCGGCGTCGGTGCGCAGCTTCTCCGCCTCCAGGCGCAGCTGCTCGGCGCGGTGCTCGATCTCGGCGAGCCGCTTCTCGGCCTTGGCCTGACGGGACGCCAGGTCGCGCTCGGACTGCTCGCGGCGCTTGGCGAGGTTCGTCTCGAAGTCGGCTGCGGCCTGCGCGGCCTTGGCACGGGTCTCCTCGAAGAGGGCGTCCGCCTCCTCGCGCTTGGACTGCGCGTCCCGCTGGGCCTCGGCCCGCAGCTGGGCGGCGTCGCTCTTGGCCTTCTCGACGATCCGCAGGCCCTCGTCCTCGGCCTTCGCCTTGCGCTCGGCCGCGTACGTCTCGGCGTCGCTGCGCACCTGCTGGGCCGCCGACTCGGCGAGCTCCCGGTGCTGCTCGGCCGCGCGCCGGGCCTCCTCGCGCAGCTCCTTGGCCTCTTCCTCGGCGAGACGCAGGATCTTCTCGACCCGTGCGCCGAGGCCCGCGTACGACGGCTCGGCGTCGGTGACCTGGGCCTGGGCGTTCTGCGTCTCGAGGTGGAGCTCCTCGATCCGCTTCTCCAGAGCGGTGATGCGGGCGAGCGCCTGGTCACGGTCGGAGACGAGCTTGGAGATACGTTCGTCCACCTGAGCGCGGTCGTACCCACGCCGCACAAGCTCGAAGCCGTAGGGGGAAGTGTCGCTCATGGGGTTCCTGTCGAATGAGACCGGTGAGGTGATAAGGGGAATCCTAGGGGTCAAAGCGGCGTGTCATCGAGCGGATGCGTGTTTGATCTGGAGAATGACACCTCTTTTGGGTGGCTAACCGACGGACAGCTTGCCAAACAGTTGGTCAAAGGATCCAGCAGACACCGGAATCGGCCCTCCTCGCTAGCTTTCCGACGACTTGCCACCCGAACGGGTAGCGCCGGCGGCGGCGCCGGCCTTGACCCCGGTGTCCTTGCCGGAGGGCGGGGCCTCGAAGGACTCCAACGCCTCCAGCACGTCCTGGACACGGGAGATCTCGGCGTTGATGTCCTCGCGGCGCCGCACCAGGATCTCCAGTTCGCGCTTGCCCTCCTCGACCGTGCGCCGCGCCTCGCGGATCGCCTCGGCCTTGAGCTCCTCGGCCTCCTTGACGAGACGGGCCTTCTTCTGCTCGGCCTCCTTCAAGAGCCCCTCGGCCTTCTTGACGGCGGCGATGCGCACCTTGCCGGCCTCGGAGTTGGCCTCCGAGACGATCTCCTTGGCCTTCGCCTCGGCCTTGGCGAGCTGCTCCTCGGCGGCCTTGATGAGCGCGTCGCAGCGGTCGCCGGTGGACTTCATCGTCTCGGCCGCCTCGCGACGGGCGCGCTCGTGCAGCTCCTCGATCTCCGTGGTGATGCGGTCGCGCAGCTCCTCGGCGCGCTCCCGGATCTGGGTGGCGTCCCGGCGGGCGCCGACGAGCAGTTCGTCCGCGTCCGCACGGGCCTTCTCCACCAGGGAGTTGCCCTCGACGGTGGCCTCGGAGACGATCCGCTCGGCCTCCTTGCGGGCCGCGCCGACCATCGTGTCGGCCTGCGCCTCCGCGTCCGCGGTGGTCTTCAGGGCCTGCGCCTGGGCCTCGGTGAGCAGCTTGTCGGCCTCCGCCGTGGTCTCCGTGATGAGCTTGTCGACCTGTTCGGCCGCCTCCGAACGCCGCTTGTTGGCGTCCTTGCGGGCCTCGTCCAGGGTGCGCTCGGCCTCCTCGCGCGCGGTGGCCACCAGCCGCTCGGCCTCCGCCTCGGCGTCGGCCTTGACGCGTTCGGCCTCGCCGCGCAGCCGCTCGGCGTGCTGCTGCGCCGAGCCGACCGTCTCGGCGGCCTCGGCCCGCAGCCGCTCGGCGTCCCCGGTGGCGTCCGCGAGCAGCCGCTCGGCCTCGGTGCGGGCCTCGGACCGCACCCGCTCGGCCTCGGTGGCGGCCTCGGTGCGGACCCGCTCGGCTTCGGTGGCGGCCTCGGTGCGGACCCGCTCGGCCTCGGTACGCGCCTCGGTGCGGGCCTGCTCGGCCTCGGTACGGGCCTCGGACCGCACCTGCTCGGCCTCGGCGAGGGCCTCGGTGCGGACCCGCTCGGCCTCGGCGACCGTCTCCGCGCGCAGCCGGTCGGTGTCGGCGACCGTCTCCGTCGTGAGCCGCTCCGCCTCGGCGCGCGCCTCGCTGATGAGGGTGTCGGCCTGCGTCGCCGCGTCCGACCGGATGCGGTTGGCGTCCTCGCGGGCGTCCGCGCGGGTGCGGGCGGCGCTCTGCTCGGCCTCCGCGATGGTGTCGGAGGCCTCCGTGCGCACCCGCTGGGCGTGCTCGGCGACGTCCGCGCGGATCCGCTCGGCCTCCGCCAGCGCCTCGGAGACGGTGCGCTCGGCGAGCGCCTTGGCGGCCTCCGACTCCTCCCGCGCCTCGCGCCGGAGGCGGCCCGCGTCCTCGCCGGCCCGCTCCCGCTCGGCGTAGGCGTCGGAGCGGACCCGGTCCGCCTCCTCCTCGGCCTCCCGGCGGGTGCGCTCCGCCGCGTGCTCGGCGGCGCTGCGCAGCCCGGCGATCTCCTCCTGGGCCTGCTCGTGCAGCCCGGCCACCGAGTCCCGCACCTGCTGGGCGTGGAGCTCGGCCGCGGACACCAGCTCCGCGGCGCGCCGGTCGGCCTCCTCGACCAGGCGCACGGCCTCGGCCTGGGCCTCCTCCACCCGCTTGCGGGCGGAGGCCAGCAGCTCCTCGCTCTGCTCGCGGGCCCGCTCACGCTCCTGGTCGGCCTCCTGCCGGGCGGAACCGAGGAGTTCCTCGGCCTCGCGGCGGCGCCGGGCGGCCTCCTCCTGGGCGGCGGCCAGCGTCTCGGACGCCTCGGCGGCGAGCCGCTCGGCGGCGGCCTGGGCCTCCGCACGGACCCGGTCGGCGGTGTCCTGCGCCTCCGACCTCAGCCGCTCCGCCTCGGCCGCGGCCTCCGACCTCAGGCGCACGGCGACGGCCTCGCCCTCCGCGCGGGAGGCGGAGGCGTCGGCGGCGGCCTCGGTGCGCAGCCGCTCGGCCTCGGCCTCGGCCTGCTGCTGGAGCGTACGGATCCGCTCGCCGGCCTCGGCGCGCAGCCGCTCGGTCTCCTCGGCGGCCTCGCGGCGGAGGCGCGTGGCCTCCTCGCGGGCCTCGGCGAGCGCCCGCTCGGCGGCGGCGAGCCGCTCCTCGGCCTCCTGCTGCAGCCGGGCCAGCTCCCCGGCGGCCTCCTCCTGCCGGGCCGCCAGGGCCCGCTCGGTGTCCTCGCGCAGCTCGCGCGCCGCCCGCTCGGCGTCCGCCTTGAGCGCCTCGGCCTGCTCGGCGGCCTCCTCGCGGTGCCGTTCGGCCTCCTGACGGGTGCGCTGCAGGGTCTCCTCGGCCTGCCGGCGCAGCGCCGTCGCCCGCTCGATGGCCTCGGTGCGGACCTTCTCGCTGTCCGCCTGGGCGGTGGTGCGCAGCTCGTCCGCGTCCGCCTTGGCCTTGGCGAGCAGCTCCTCGGCCGTCTTGGCGGCCTCCTCGATCTGCGCCACGGCCTCCTTGCGGGCCTCGGCGCGGATCCGCTCGCCCTCCTCGGCCGCCTCGGCGCGCAGCTGCTCGGCCTCGCCGCGCAGCCGGCGGGCCTCCTCCTGCAGCTCGACCGTCTTGGCGCGGTACTCCTTGGTGTCGTCCTTCGCGGCGCCCTTGAGCTGCTCGGCGATGTCGTGCGCCTCGGCGCGCAGCCGGTCCGCCTCGGCCTCGGCCTCCGTGCGGATCCGCTCGGCCTCCTCGGCGGCGGCCCGCGTGGTCTGCTTGGCGTCCTCGGACGCCTTGTTGAGCACGTCCTCGGCGGTCCTGGCCGCCTTGGACAGCTGGGTGGCGGTCTCCTCGGCGGCGATCGTCCGGGCCTTCTCGGCGGCCTCGGCGACGATCTTCTCGGCCTCGGCGCGGGCGTCGGCGACGAGCTGCTCGGCCTCCGCCTTGGTGGCCTCGGCCTCCTTCGTGGCCTCCTGGACCAGCCGGGCGACCTGCTCCTTGGCCACGCGGGTGCGCTGCTCGTTGGCCGACTCGGCGCCGGCGAGCGCCTTGGCGGCGGCCTCCTTGGCCTCGGCGAGCAGCTTGTCGGCCTCGGCGCGCGCCTCGCGCAGCGCGGTCTCCGCCTCGGCCATCCGCTGCTCGGCGGCCCGGCTCAGCTCCTGGGCCTGACGGCGCGCGGCCTCCGCCTCGGTGGCGGTGGAGGTGCGCAGCCGCTCGGCGTGGTCGGTGGCCTCCTGGGCCTGCGTGGAGGCGGCGTTCAGCAGCCGCTCGGCGTCCGCGCGGGCCCGGCGCAGGATCTGCTCGGCCTCCGCGCGGGCCGCCTCGGCCTCGCTCCGCAGGCGCTGCCGCGCCTCGGCGGTCAGCCGCTCGGCCTCGGCGCGCGCGGCCGCCAGGGCCTGCTCGGCCTCGGCGCGGGACTCCTCCAGCAGGCGGCGGGCCTGCTGCTCGGTGCGGGCGCGCAGCTGCTCCGCCCACGCCACGTTCTCGTTGACGTGCGACTCGACGGTCTGCCGGCGCTCGGCCAGCTCCTGGTCGAGCTGCTGGCGGCGCGTCACCGCCTCCTGGTGCAGCTCGGCCTGGAGCCGGGCCGCCTGCTCGGCGTGCTCCTGGAGGATCCGCTGGGTCTGGGCGCGGGCCTGGCTCAGCTCGCGCTCGGCGTCCGCCCGGATCTGGTCGGCCTGCATCTGGGCGTTGCGCAGCAACTGCTCGGCCTGCCAGCCGAGGTCGCCGCCGTCGAAGGCGGGCCGGGACATGATGGTGCGCCGCGCCTCGTGCAGCTTGGCGCGCAGCACCTCGACCTGGTAGCCGAGGTCCTCGGCGTGCTGGATCGCCTTTTCCCGCTCGGTCCTCAGCCGTTTCATCTCGGCCTCGAACCGAGAGAGGTGGTCGACGTCAGCCGCCGGCTCTCGCTCCTGGCTCTCGTAGCCCCGCACTGCGCGGTCCCATCCGTCCCCTGGTCGCAAGTCTCTCCACACGAGCTCCGTCCATCCGCCGGACGGTGCCCCCGGGGAATGGTGTCAGATGGGCGGCGGAGCATGGGCTGCTGCCCCGACGCTCGTCCCCCGAGACCCGGACCCCGGCATCGGTCGCCCGTTGGGCGCGGCGACCGCCCCCAACCCTACCGGCCCTTATCTGCGGGAGTCAGTGCTCAGGTGACTCAACGGGGGCCGAAGTGACCAGTTCTGTCAGTACGCCATGACAATCCTTGGGGTGCAGGAAGGTGATCCGTGACCCCATGGAGCCGCGCCGGGGCTCTTCGTACAGCACGCGTACGCCCTTGTCCCTGACGGCGGCCGCGTCGCCGTCCACGTCCGCCGTGCCGAAGGCGATGTGGTGGACGCCCTCCCCGTTCTTCGCGAGCCACTTCGCGACGGGGGAGTCCTCCCGGGTGGGTTCGAGGAGCTGCAGGTACGAGGAACCGCCGTCGGACGTATCGTTGATCTTGAGCATGGCCTCGCGCACGCCCTGCTCCTCGTTGACCTCGGTGTGGAACACCTCGAAGCCGTAGGTGGCCCGGTAGAACTCGACGGTCCGGTCGAGGTCGAAGCAGGCGATCCCGATGTGGTCGATTCGCGTCAGCATGGATCAAGTGGAGCGCTCCGGAGGTGGTCACGCAACGTGCGCGCGATCACACCGACAGCTGGATGACGGTGTGAACCGCCCCTCAGTACATTCGAAGTAAACCCTCGTTCACTCCTCGGCCGCGCAGGCCGGTAAGGGGATCGCAGCTCATGTCTTCTGCAACGAACGGCACGACGTCCGTCATCGTCGCGGGTGCCCGGACCCCGATGGGACGGCTGCTCGGCTCGCTGAAGTCCTTCTCCGCGGCCGACCTCGGCGGCTTCGCGATCAAGGCCGCCCTCGACCGTGCGGGGATCGGGGGCGACCAGGTGCAGTACGTGATCATGGGCCAGGTGCTCCAGGCCGGGGCGGGGCAGATCCCGGCGCGCCAGGCCGCGGTCAAGGCCGGCATCCCGATGAGCGTCCCGGCACTCACGGTCAACAAGGTCTGCCTGTCCGGCCTGGACGCGATCGCGCTGGCCGACCAGCTGATCCGCGCGGGTGAGTTCGACGTGGTCGTCGCCGGCGGTCAGGAGTCCATGACCAACGCCCCCCACCTGCTGCCGAAGTCCCGCGAGGGCTTCAAGTACGGCGCGGTCCAGATGCTCGACGCCATGGCCCACGACGGCCTGACCGACTCCTTCGAGGGCATCGCCATGGGCGAGTCGACGGAGAAGCACAACACGCGGCTCGGCATCGGCCGCCGGGAGCAGGACGAGATCGCCGCCCTGTCCCACCAGCGGGCCGCCGCCGCGCAGAAGAACGGCGTCTTCGAGGCCGAGATCACCCCGGTGGAGATCCCGCAGCGCAAGGGCGACCCGGTGCTGTTCGGCCAGGACGAGGGCATCCGCGGCGACACCACGGTGGAGTCCCTGGCCCGGCTGCGCCCCGCGTTCTCCGCGGACGGCACGATCACGGCCGGCTCGTCCTCGCAGATCTCCGACGGCGCGGCGGCCGTGGTCGTGATGAGCAAGGCCAAGGCGCAGGAGCTCGGCCTGGACTGGATCGCGGAGATCGGCGCGCACGGCAACGTGGCGGGCCCGGACAACTCCCTCCAGTCGCAGCCGTCGAACGCGATCCGGCACGCCCTGAAGAAGGAGGGCCTGGAGGTCTCCGACCTCGACCTCATCGAGATCAACGAGGCGTTCGCGGCGGTCGCCGTGCAGTCGATGAAAGATCTGGGCGTTTCCACCGAAAAGGTGAACGTCAACGGCGGCGCCATCGCCCTGGGCCACCCGATCGGGATGTCCGGCGCCCGTCTCGTCCTCCACCTGGCGCTGGAGCTGAAGCGGCGCGGCGGCGGGATCGGCGCGGCCGCGCTGTGCGGCGGCGGCGGCCAGGGCGACGCGCTGATCCTCCGGGTGCCCGAGGCGTAACCGGCCCGGTTGTCCCCGACCCGCCCCCTTCCGCGAACGGAGCTGTGATGCAGGACGTCCCCACGCTGGTGGCCCAGGCCAGGGAGGGCCGGCCACGCGCCGTGGCCCGGTTGATCTCCCTGGTGGAGGGGGCGTCCCCCCAGCTCAGAGAGGTCATGGCGGCCCTGGCGCCGCTGGCCGGCAACGCGTACGTCGTCGGTCTGACGGGCTCGCCGGGCGTCGGCAAGTCGACGTCCACGTCGGCGCTGGTGACGGCGTACCGCAGGCAGGGCAGGCGGGTCGGCGTCCTGGCGGTGGACCCGTCGTCCCCCTTCTCGGGAGGGGCCCTCCTGGGCGACCGGGTGCGGATGTCGGAGCACGCGTCGGACCCCGGCGTGTACATCCGCTCCATGGCCACACGGGGGCATCTGGGCGGCCTCGCGTGGGCCGCGCCGCAGGCGATCCGCGTGCTGGACGCGGCGGGCTGCGACGTGATCCTGGTGGAGACGGTCGGGGTGGGCCAGTCGGAGGTGGAGATCGCCGCGCAGGCCGACACCTCGGTGGTCCTGCTGGCCCCGGGCATGGGCGACGGCATCCAGGCGGCCAAGGCGGGCATCCTGGAGATCGGCGACGTGTACGTGGTCAACAAGGCCGACCGGGACGGCGCGGACGCGACCGCCCGCGAGCTGAACCACATGCTGGGCCTCGGCGAGGCCCGCGCCCCCGGCGACTGGCGCCCGCCGATCGTCAAGACGGTCGCCGCGCGCGGCGAGGGCGTCGACGAGGTGGTCGAGGCCCTGGAGAAGCACCGCGCGTGGATGGAGGAGCGCGGCGTCCTGGCCGAGCGCCGCCTGGCCCGCGCCGCCCGCGAGGTGGAGACCATCGCCGTCACGGCCCTGCGGGAACGCATCGGCGACCTCCACGGCGACCGCCGCCTCGGCGCGCTGGCGGAACGGATCATCGCCGGCGAGCTGGATCCCTACCGGGCGGCGGACGAACTGGTGGCGGGGCTGACGGAGGGGAACTGACCCACCGGCGGCGACGGGACGGGCGGGGCGGACGCGGCGCACCCCGGTCCCGGTCCCGTCCCGGTCCCGGCAGGCGGCTCCGGTCAGTCGTCGTCGGAGCCGCTGGAGCCGTCCGAGTCGTCGGCGTCGCCGGAGTCCGCCGAACCGTTCGAGTCGTCGTCGGCGGCGGCGTCGGCGGCGTCGTCGTCGGGCCGGTCCGCCGTGACCTCGCCCGTCCTCAGGTCGACCCGCCAGTCCCGCTCCTCCTGCCCGGAGGCGGGGCGCGTCTCGACCTCCCAGGCCTTCGCCGTCCCGTCGTCGTCCAGGTCCACGGACGTCACCGCGCCCCGCCCGGCAGCCGCCTTCGCCGCCTCCGCGGCCGTCACCGACGCCCCCTCGAGCGCGGCCCGCGCCCCGGCCGCGTCGTCCTCGTCCTCGTCCTCGGCGTGCGAGCCGAGGACCTTCCCGCTGCCCGGGTCCACCCGGACGCTGTGCCGGTCGCCGCCCCCGGAGAGCACGCCGACCTCCCAGACGGTCCGCCCGCCGTCGTCCTCCTCGTCCAGTTCGGCGGAGACGGCCGTACCCGGCGTGTGCTTCAGCGCGGCGGCGATGGCGTCCGGCGCGCTCACGCCGGCGGACGCCGCCCGCGCCGCGTCGTCGTCCCGCTCGTCCTCCCGGCCGCGGTCGTCGTCCCGCTCGCCGTCCCGGCCGTCGTCGTCCGCCTCCCGGACGTCCGCCTGCCGCGCCGTCGTCCCCCCGTCGTCCCCCGCCACCGCGAGAGCCGTGGCCGTGCCGCCCCCGATCAGGGCGGCGGCCGTGACGGCGGCGATCACGATGTTGCGCTTCATACGAGTTCCTCCACAGTCGTTTCCTCCGCGACGCCACCACCGTCGCCCACCGACGCTGAGAGGAACCTGAAACCACCTGAAGGGATCTTCAGCTTGCCTTTGCCACCCTGGACCCATGCGCCCGCCCGTCACCCACCACCCCGCCGCCGGCGCCCCGCGCCGCCCCTTCCGACTGCTGATCGTGGAGGACGAGAAGCGGCTCGCCCTGTCGCTCGCCAGGGGCCTGACGGCCGAGGGCTACGCCGTGGACGTCGTCCACGACGGGCGGCAGGGCCTGCACCGGGCCACCGAGGGCGCCTACGACCTGGTGATCCTCGACATCATGCTGCCCGGCCTCAACGGCTACCGGGTCTGCGCCGCCCTGCGCGCCGCCGGCCACGAGGTGCCGATCCTGATGCTCACCGCCAAGGACGGCGAGTACGACGAGGCCGAGGGCCTCGACACGGGCGCGGACGACTACCTCACCAAGCCGTTCTCGTACGTCGTCCTGGTGGCCCGCGTCAAAGCCCTGCTCCGGCGCCGCGGCCGGGGCGCCGGCGCCCCGCCGGTCCATGTGCACGGCGACCTGAGAGTGGACACCGCGGCCCGCCGCGTCTTCCTCGGCGGCAGCGAGGTCACCCTCACCGCCAAGGAGTTCGCCGTCCTGGAGCAGTTGGTGGTGCGGGCCGGCGAGGTGGTGTCCAAGACCGAGATCCTGGAGCACGTCTGGGACTTCGCCTACGAGGGCGACCCGAACATCGTCGAGGTCTACGTCAGCACGCTGCGCCGCAAGCTGCGCGCCGGGCTGATCCGGACCGTGCGCGGCGCCGGCTACCGGCTGGAGACGGCACCGTGAGGCGCCTGTTCGGCTCCGTCCGGGCCCGGGCGACGCTCGGCGCCACCCTCGTGGTCGCCGTGGCGCTGGTGGCGGCCGGCGCCGCCGTCCTGCTGTCCCTGCGGTCCAACCTGATCGGCGAGGCCGGCACCCAGGCGGAGCGCTCCGCACGGGCGGTCGCCGCCGAGCTGGCCGCCGGGACGCCGTACGGCGAGCTGTCGCTGGACGTGGAGGACCGGCCGGTGCAGGTCGTGGACGAGGACGGGCGGCTGGCCGCGGCCAGCGACGACCTGGAGCGGATCAGCGGCACGGACACCGACGCGGTGACGCCGCGGCCGGCGCCCGCCGGCGAGGATGCCGGGGACGACGAGGGCGACGACGGCGACGACTCCGCCGAGGCCGGCGAGTCCCTGGACCCCGGCGGGATCGGCGAGCGGACCACCTTCACCAACGGCTCCGCGACGCTCGACGGCGACACCGAGGACTACCGGTTCGCCGCCGTGCCCGTGCGGACCCCGGCCGGGGACGGGTTCACCGTGTACGCGGGCGCCCCGCTGTCCGCCGAGCACAGTGCGGTGCGCACCGCGCTGACCGCCATGCTGATCGGCTTCCCGCTGCTGCTCGGCGTCGTCGCGGCGGTGACCTGGCTGGTCACCCGGCGGGCGCTGCGCCCGGTGGAGTCCATCCGCCGCGAGATGGCCGCGATCACGGCCTCCGCGGACCTCGCGCGGCGCGTGCCGGTGCCGGGCACGCACGACGAGGTCGCCCGGCTCGCCCGGACCACCAACGAGACGCTGGCCGCGCTGGAGACGTCCGTGGAACGGCAGCGGCGGTTCGTCGCCGACGCCTCCCACGAGCTGCGCAGCCCCATCGCGTCCCTGCGCACCCAGCTGGAGGTGGCCGCCGCCCACCCGGAGCTGCTCGACCTGGACGGCGCCGTCGAGGACACCGTACGACTGCAGCGCCTCGCGGCCGACCTGCTGCTGCTCGCCCGGCTGGACGCGGGGGAGCGGCCCGCCGACACGCGCGTCGACCTCGCCGCGCTGGCGCGGGAGGCGGCCGCGGGGCGGACGGGGGTGACCGTGCGCGCCGAGGCCGTGCGGGTGACCGGGTCCCGGGGGCAGCTGGAGCGGGTGCTGGTCAATCTGCTCGACAACGGGCAGCGGCACGCCCGCTCGGCGGTGGAGGTGACGGTGCGGCGGGCGGGGGAGCACGCCGTGGTCGAGGTCGCCGACGACGGGGACGGGGTGCCCGAGGCCGACCGGGAGCGGATCTTCGAGCGGTTCGTGCGGCTCGACGCCGCGCGCAGCCGCGACGACGGCGGGGCGGGGCTGGGCCTCGCCATCGCCCGGGACGTCGCCGCACGGCACGGGGGCACGCTCACGGTCCGCGCCGCGCCGGCGGGCGGAGCCCTGTTCGAGCTCCGCCTGCCGCTCGCCCGGCCGTGAGGGCCGCCCGGGTCAGGGCCGGCCGCGCTGCCCCCGCAGGTGCTCCGCGATGGGCTTGAGGGCCTTCTCGAGCTCCACCAGCGCCTCGGGCGACAGCAGGTCGATGAAGTGCCTGCGCACGGACGCCACGTGGTGCGGGGCGACCTTCTTCATCGTCTCCCTGCCGTGCTCGGTGAGGACGGCGTAGAGCCCGCGGCGGTCGGACTCGCAGTTCTCCCGCCGGACCAGGTTCGCGTTCTCCATGCGCGTGATCTGGTGCGAGAGGCGGCTCTTGGACTGCAGGGTGGCGGCCGCGAGGTCGCTCATCCGCATCCGCACGTCCTCCGACTCGGAGAGGTTCACCAGGATCTCGTAGTCGTTCATCGTCAGGCCGAACGGCTGCAGATCCTTTTCGAGCTGGTACGTCAACAGCCTGTTGACCTCCAGGTGGGCGCGCCAGGCACCCTGCTCCGTATCGGTCAGCCAGCGCGTGGCCGTCTCGGTCTCCATGAATGAAGTCTACCTAAGAAGTTGAAAGGCGAACTAATGAAGGTTGTCCTGGGGCAGTGCGCACGCGTTCGACGTCACACTCCGCAGGTTACCGCTCACAGCCCGAAGCGACGCTGGAGGTCCCCCAGCTGGCCGGGAAGGCGCGGTGTCCCGGACTGCTGCCCGGGGCCGCCGGACGCCCCGCCGCCGGGCACCCCCGCCGCCTGCGGGACCGCCCCCGTGTCCTGCTCCGCCCGCAGGGTCTCGCTGGACTGCAGCAGCACCGTCCCCGCCCCCACGAACTCGAACTGGTGCTCCTCCCCGGAGACCCCGCCCAGACCCGTCAGCGCACGCAGACCGCCCAGTACGCCGGTCAGGTACCCGTGGTCGTAGTGGTGGCAGGGGGAGGGGCAGTCGGCCCAGCCGACGAGCGCCTGGGGGTCCACCCGGATCGGGGGCTCCATGAACACCACCGGGCCGTTGGACGCGGCGACGAACTTTCCGGTTCCGATGAGGGTCAGAAAGCCCGGCACGATCGACTGCTTCAGCGACAGGGTTGGCTGAAAAGCGAGCAGGTTGCCCGAGCGAATGGTCAGGTTGCCGTCGTCCAGGTCGTAGGAATTGACGTCGAAGGCCCGGTCGGCGAGGAGCATCTTGCCCGAGCCCCGGGCCACCACCCAGTCGCTCGCGTGCAGAGGCGAATGGAAGGACGTGCGCACCAGACGGTCCAGCCGGCCGTGCCCGATCCCGTCGAACTCGATCGACCCGTAGTACGAGATCATCTTCCCCTTCTGCAGGAACCACTGGCTCCCCTTGAGCTCCACGCAGAAGGTGTACGGGTTGACGTTGTCGTCGGACGGCAGCGTCACGGGGTCGAACACCACCGGCCCGCCCGGGGTTCCGTACGCGTTCACAGCTTCTCCTCCGAGGCCTGGACGTACACCGCGCCGCTGCCGCTCAGCTCCAGCTGGAACGCCTCGCCCGAGCCGCGGCCGACCATGTCGCGCCAGCCCAGCGCCGTGGACAGCTTGTTGCGGACGTCACCGTGATGGGCGACGTACGCCTGCGGGTCGACGTGCACCGGGCGCTGCGGGGTGATGGGGATCTCGAACACCCCGCCGTGGGCCATCACGGCCACCGAGCCGTGCCCCTTCAGGGTGGTGGTGAACAGCCCCTGCCCGCTGACCTGCCCCCGCACCATGCCCATGACGCCGCCCTGCGCGCCGAGGAACACGGTCCCCTGCTGGAGCGTGCCCTCGAAGGCGAGCAGGCGGTCCGCCTCGACGTACAGGGTGTCGCCGGCGAGGTGGATCACCTGGACGTGGTGGCCGCCGTGCCCGAACAGGACCGTGCCGTCGCCCTCGACGGTCATCAGCGGCGTGTCCTCGTCCGCGACCCGCCTCCCGATCATCGACATCAGCCCGCCCTGTCCACCGGCCGTGTTGGGGGTGAAGGACACCTCACCCCGGTAGGCGAGCATCGCGCCGCGCTGGCTGAACAGCCGCTGCCCGGGCGCCACGGTCGCCTCGACCATCTTCGCGTTGATCTCCCGGAACGGCATCTCAGACATCCCCCGCGATCGTGTTCCGCTCGCTCGGCTGGACGTACACCAGCCCGTCCCCCTCGAACCGGATCTGGAAGGCCTCGCCACCGCCCTCGCCCATCAGTGTGCGGAACGTCACACCCGACTGGAACGACTGGCGCAGGTTCCCCTGGTGGGCGACGTACGCCCCCGGATCCACGGTCAGCGGGTGCTGCGGGCCGACCCGCAGCACCACCGCGGGCCCGTCCGACAGGATCGCCGCCTGCCCGTGCCCCTCGACGGTCGTGGTGAACAGCCCGTTGCCCTGCGAGGCCCCGCGCAGTCCGGTGAAGGAGGTGCCGGTCCGCAGCCCGGCGTCGGCCGCCAGGAAGTTGCTCGACTCCACGTACAGCTTGTCGCCCCGGAGGCCGACCAGGTTGATCTCACTGGCCCGGTCGGCGAACCAGCAGGTCCCGTGCCCCTTCACCTCCATCACCGTCATCTGCTCGCCGGTGAGCCGCCGGGTCACCATCCCCCGCAGGCCCTCACCGCCGCCGCTCAGCTTCTTGAAGGCCATCTCCCCGTCGTACGCCACCATCGAGCCGTTCTTCGCCTTCACGGCGTCCCCGGCCAGGTCGACGGCGAGCACTCTGCTGCTCTGAAGTCGGAACATCGCCACGCCTGTGACGGTAGTCGCCGGCCGGCGCGGCCGACAGGGCCCACCGGGGGAGACCGTCCCCGAGCGCGCCCCCGGGGGCGTCGGGGCGGCCCCCTGCGCCCGGGGCGGGTCCGCGTTTGCCACAATGGACGAACGCTTGTGCCTGCGTTCACAAACCTCCAGACCGTCTCCCCTCCGAAGGTGACCCGTGGACATCAAGACCGCCACCGCCCTCCGCCGCCTCCGCCTGGTCTCGGGCCCCGAGGCGATCTCCTTCCTCCTCCTGCTCGTCTGCTCGGTGCTGAAGCGGACCACGGACTTCAACGCCGTGCCGGTGATGGGCGCGGTCCACGGCATCCTGTTCATCCTGTACGTGATCTTCTGGGCCGACGCCTGGAACCGGGCCAAGTGGCCGCTGCGGACCGCCGCCCTCTACTTCGTCCTGTCGGTCCTGCCGACCGGCGGCTTCTTCGCCGACCGCAGGCTGCGCCGTGAGGCCGAGGACGCGGTCATCGCCTCCCGCGCCCGCAAGGAAGGGATCGTGAACGCATGATCGTCGCCTTCTCCGTGACGCCGCTCGGCGTCGGCGAGGACGTGGGGGAGTACGTCGCCGACGCCGTCCGCGTGGTCCGCGAGTCGGGCCTGCCGAACCGCACGGACGCGATGTTCACCTCGGTCGAGGGCGAGTGGGACGAAGTGATGGACGTCGTCCGGCGGGCGGTGGCCGCGGTCGAGGCACGGGCCCCGCGCGTCTCCCTGGTCCTCAAGGCGGACATCCGCCCCGGAGTGACGGACGGCCTCACGTCCAAGGTGGAGACGGTGGAACGCCACCTCGCCGGATAGGCCGGGGCGCCCGCGCGGCCCCGCCCGCCGCCGCGCCGCCGCCCGCGCCCCGCCGGGCCGCGGCGTGCCGCGGGACGCCGGCCGCGCGGGCGCGGCGCGCACCGGGGCGCAGGCGGGGCCGGGACCGAAAGGCGAGACAGGGCTGACCGGCATATGACCAGTCGGTAAGGTCGGGGGCGTGCCGAAGCCCCTCAGTCTCTCCTTCGATCCCATCGCCCGCGCCGACGAACTGTGGAAGCAGCGCTGGGGAAGCGTGCCGTCCATGGCGGCGATCACCTCCATCATGCGGGCGCAGCAGATCCTGCTCGCCGAGGTCGACGCGGTGGTCAAGCCGTACGGACTGACGTTCGCGCGCTACGAGGCGCTGGTGCTGCTCACCTTCTCCAAGTCCGGCGAGCTGCCGATGTCCAAGATCGGCGAGCGGCTGATGGTCCATCCCACCTCGGTGACGAACACGGTCGACCGCCTGGTGCGGTCGGGCCTGGTGGCCAAGCGCCCCAACCCCAACGACGGGCGCGGCACGCTCGCCACCATCACCGACAAGGGCCGCGAGGTCGTCGAGGCGGCCACCCGCGACCTGATGGCCATGGACTTCGGCCTCGGCTGCTACGACGCCGAGGAATGCGCGGAGATCTTCGCCATGCTCCGCCCGCTGCGGCTGGCGGCGGGGGACTTCGAGGAGGACTGACGGCGGGGCCGGGCCCGCCGGAAGATCGCGCAAGCGGGTGGTTAGGCTCGTGGGCATGAAAAAGAGCGTGCTGACCCGCTACCGCGTCATGGCCTACGTCACCGGTGTCCTGCTGGTCCTGCTGACCCTGGGCGTGATCGGCAAGTACGTCCTGGACCTCGACGGCGCGGACGGCTTCACGCGGATCGTCGGCATCGCGCACGGCTGGCTGTACGTCCTCTACCTGGTCTTCGCCTTCGACCTGGGCTCCAAGGCGAAGTGGCCGGTCGGCAAGCAGCTGTGGGTGCTGCTGGCCGGGACGATCCCGACGGCCGCCTTCTTCGTGGAGCGCCGGATCAGCCACGAGCTTCAGGCCAAGGTCGCCGAGGACGCGCCCGCGGCCGCGAAGGCGTAAGCGGCCCGCACCGCCGTACGGGCACCCGTACGGCGGTCCGCCATCGACAATTACTAGGACGTCCTAGTAAATTCGAAGGCATGGACGCTGACGCCATAGAGGAGGGCCGCCGGCGGTGGCAGGCCCGGTACGACGCGGCGCGCAAGCGCGACGCGGACTTCACCACGCTCTCCGGTGATCCGGTGGAGCCGGTGTACGGGCCCCGGCCCGGGGACCGGTACGAGGGGTTCGAGCGGATCGGCTGGCCCGGGGAGTTCCCCTTCACGCGCGGGCTGTACCCGACCGGCTACCGGGGGCGCACGTGGACCATCCGGCAGTTCGCCGGGTTCGGGAACGCCGAGCAGACCAACGAGCGCTACAAGATGATCCTGGCCGCGGGCGGCGGAGGGCTCTCCGTCGCCTTCGACATGCCGACGCTCATGGGGCGCGACTCCGACGACCCGCGCTCGCTGGGCGAGGTCGGGCACTGCGGGGTGGCGATCGACTCGGCGGCCGACATGGACGTCCTGTTCCGGGACATCCCGCTCGGGGACGTCACCACCTCCATGACGATCAGCGGGCCGGCCGTGCCCGTCTTCTGCATGTACCTCGTCGCCGCCGAGCGGCAGGGCGTCGATCCGGCGGCGCTCAACGGCACGCTGCAGACCGACATCTTCAAGGAGTACATCGCGCAGAAGGAGTGGCTCTTCCAGCCCGAGCCCCATCTGCGGCTGATCGGCGACCTGATGGAGTACACCAGCGCCAACATCCCCGCCTACAAGCCGCTGTCCGTCTCCGGGTACCACATCCGCGAGGCCGGCGCGACGGCCGCGCAGGAGCTGGCGTACACGCTGGCGGACGGCTTCGGGTACGTGGAGCTGGGGCTCAGCCGCGGCCTGGACGTGGACGTGTTCGCGCCCGGCCTGTCCTTCTTCTTCGACGCGCACGTCGACTTCTTCGAGGAGATCGCCAAGTTCCGCGCGGCCCGGCGGATCTGGGCCCGCTGGATGCGGGACGTGTACGGGGCCAGGAGCGAGAAGGCGCAGTGGCTGCGCTTCCACACGCAGACCGCCGGTGTCTCGCTCACCGCCCAGCAGCCGTACAACAACGTCGTGCGCACCGCCGTGGAGGCGCTCGCCGCCGTGCTCGGCGGGACCAACTCCCTGCACACCAACGCCCTGGACGAGACCCTCGCACTGCCCTCCGAGCAGGCGGCGGAGATCGCCCTGCGGACCCAGCAGGTGCTGATGGAGGAGACCGGCGTCGCCAACGTGGCCGACCCGCTGGGCGGTTCGTGGTACGTCGAGCAGCTCACCGACCGGATCGAGGCCGACGCCGAGAAGATCTTCGAGCAGATCAAGGAGCGCGGGCTCAGGGCCCACCCGGACGGACGGCACCCGATCGGGCCGATGACCTCCGGGATCCTGCGGGGCATCGAGGACGGCTGGTTCACCGGCGAGATCGCCGAGTCCGCCTTCCGGTACCAGCAGGCGCTGGAGAAGGGCGACAAGAAGGTGGTGGGCGTCAACGTCCACACCGGGTCCGTCACCGGAGACCTGGAGATCCTGCGGGTCAGCCACGAGGTGGAGCGCGAGCAGGTCCGGCTGCTGCGCGAGCGCAGGGCCGCGCGGGACGAGACGGCCGTACGGTCCGCCCTGGAAGCGATGGTCGCCGCCGCCCGGTCCGACGCCAACATGATCGAGCCGATGCTGCGGGCCGTGCGGGCCGAGGCGACGCTCGGCGAGATCTGCGGGGCGCTGCGCGACGAGTGGGGCGTCTACACCGAGCCCGCCGGGTTCTGACACCGCCACCGGCCCGGTCCCGGGCCTGGGCCGCTGCCCGGCCGTCCCGGGCCCGGGACCGCCACTCGGCCGGTTCCGGGTCCGGGCGCCGTCACCCGGCGGCCGTCAGTCCTCGCAGAAGCACCCTGGTGAAGTCGCGCGCCCACGCCTCGTCGGCGGGTTCCGCGCTCACCAGGGCGCGGTGCACCACCGCGCCCGCGACCATGTCGAAGATCAGGTCCACCGTGCGGGCCGCCGCCTCCGGGTCCGCCTGCGGGGGCAGCTCGCCGCGCTGCTCGGCGCGGGCCCGGCCCGCCAGGACGAGGCGTTTCTGACGGCGCACGATCGAGGCGCGGATGCGCTCCCGCAGCGCGTCGTCCCGCGTCGACTCCGCCACCACCCCCATCAGCCCGCTGCCGGCCTCCGGGCGGGCCAGGATCGCGGCGAACTGGAGGACCACGCCCTCGATGTCGGCGGCCAGCGAGCCCCGGTCGGGCAGCCGGAGCTCGTCGAAGAGCTCCGCCACCGCGTCGACCACCAGCTCGTTCTTGCCCGCCCAGCGGCGGTAGAGGGTCGTCTTCGCCACCCCGGCGCGCGCCGCCACGTCCGACAGCGTGAGCCCGGACCAGCCCAGCTCGACCAGGGCCGCCCGGGTCGCGGCCAGGATCGCCGCGTCCGCGGCGGCACTGCGGGGACGCCCGGCGCGGCCGGCGGGGGTGCGGCTCTGCATCCCCCGACCATAACCGGCGGTTTCCGTGTGGCCGTGAGGGAGATCACCGGAAAGTGGTGTTCCGGAGGACCGCCCCCGGATTACGCTACGACTCGTAGCGAAAGCGGGGCGGCGGCGTACGTGACCGACGTACGCGCGCGGCGCACGCGAGCGACGACCACGGGCGCGGGGTGGGGACCCGGCGCCGACCGAGACGGGGCCGCCCGGCCGTGACACCACGGGCGCGATCCGGCTCGACCGCACGGGCCGGCCCCGCCCGACCACCGGGGCCCGGCTCGTCACACGCCCGGACCCGGCCGGCGCCACCGGAACGGACCGGCTTTCACACCGCTTTTCACATGCGCGCGCGGAACGGGGGAGGATAGGCGCATGCAGCCACGGAACATGTCCATGAGCGGAGTCGTCGACCTCGCCGCGGTGAAGGCGGCCCAGGAGGCCAAGGCGAAGGCGGAGCAGGCGCGCGCCGAAGCGGCCCGGCAGGGCGGCGGGCCGGGAGCCGTCTCCCCGGCCGATCTCGTCATCGACGTCAGCGAGGCCACCTTCGAGCGCGACGTCCTGCAGCGGTCCACCGAGGTCCCGGTCGTCATCGACTTCTGGGCCGAGTGGTGCCAGCCCTGCAAGCAGCTGAGCCCCGTCCTGGAGCGGCTCGCCGTCGAGTACAACGGGCGCTTCCTCCTCGCCAAGATCGACGTCGACGCCAACCAGATGCTGATGCAGCAGTTCGGCATCCAGGGGATCCCGGCCGTGTTCGCGGTCGTCGCCGGCCAGGCGCTGCCGCTCTTCCAGGGCGCCGCCGGCGAGGCGCAGATCCGGCAGACGCTGGACCAGCTGGTGGCGGTCGCCGAGCAGCGCTTCGGCCTGACCGGCCTCACCGTCGACCCGGAGGCCGAGCCCGGCGGCCAGGCCCCCGCCCAGCCGGCCGGCCCGTACGACGCCGCCCTCAACGCCGCCGCGCAGGCGCTGGACGCCGGCGACCTCGGCGGCGCGATCCAGGCGTACAAGAACGTGCTCGCCGAGGACCCCGCGCACCCCGAGGCCAAACTGGGCCTGGCCCAGGCCGAGTTGCTGCAGCGGGTGCAGGACCTGGACCCGCAGCGGGTGCGCACGGAGGCGGCCGAGAAGCCGGCCGACGTGACGGCGCAGATCGCCGCCGCCGACCTGGACCTGGTGGGCGGACACGTCGAGGACGCGTTCGGGCGGCTCATCGAGACGGTGCGGCGCACCGCGGGCGACGACCGGGACGCCGCGCGGATGCGGCTGCTGGAGCTGTTCGAGGTGGTCGGCGCCGAGGACCCGCGGGTGATCGCGGCGCGCCGGGCGCTCGCCCGGGCGCTGTTCTGACCGGGGCGACGGCCCGGTTCCGGCCGTTCCCGTACGGGGCGGACCGCTGAGACCCGAGTGGAACATCTGCCGACAGGTGGTGGACGCGGCCGCGCTTTGCCAAATCTTGGCAATCGCGGCCGCTGTTACTGCGAGTAAGTCGAGGGTTCCGGCCTGTCGGGTTCTGTCCGTTGAGTGATGGTTTTGTTCTGACCTCGGCTGACACCCAGCGTCGCCGGTCGAGGCCTGCGGGTCGTCGTTCGGTTATCCGGTCGTTACCAGTGAGTAACGAACCCCCTTGTGCCTGCGCCGAGAATGCACCACGATCGGCCACGCTCGGTCCATTCCCGTCCCCCGGCAGCCGGTCGGGTCACGGGACTTTCTGGGTCCCCACCGAGCAGAGCGGGCGGCCGTGACGCCGGCTCTTGGACAGGGGGGTCTTCGCCCTTCGGTGAAGCCTGTCCAGCAAGGTTGTGCGTGATGCGTGTCAGGCGCGACCAGTGGTTGTCGCTCGGGGGTGATCGCCGGTGATTCGGGCGCTGTCCAGCGCCGCCGAGCGCGGGCGCTCTCCTTCCCGAGGACGTAGCACTTCTCCCATCCCTGCCCGGCCGAGCCGCCGTCCGGGGGCGCGTCGGGGCCAGGAGATGTACGTCCGAGAAGGAGGAAATATGGAGTCCCAGGTGCGTGGCGGGACCAGATGGAAGCGGTTCGCCGTCGTGATGGTGCCCAGTGTGGCCGCCACGGCCGCGATAGGCGTCGCCCTGGCGCAGGGTGCTCTCGCCGCGTCGTTCAGCGTGTCGGGCCAGTCGTTCAAGGTCACGGCGAAGGAGCTCAACGGCACCGGTTTCTCGCAGTACGGGGCGATCGACCAGGGGTACACCCTCACCGGTGACGAGGTGAAGCACCCCGTGGCGGTCTCGGTGTTCGAGACCGCCCGGATCCAGAAGATGTGCCAGTCCGTCGTCACTCCGGGCATCCCGGTGCTCGGGTCCGTCAGCCTGCAGCTGACGGCGGGTGACAGCTCGAACCCGGACCGGCAGGTCTACGCCAAGAACCTGTACATCGACGTCGAGGACCTCGGCGCGGACGCCGAGTTCGGCAACATCGACATCGGCGTGGCCGGCAAGGACATCAGCCGCGGCCCCGGCATGAAGGCCGGGGAGGTCCAGAACAAGCAGGCGAACCCGTTCGGTTTCGCCCAGCAGGCGGAGACGGCCCGGCTGACGGACGTGAAGCAGACGGCGTGGGCGACCACCGCCGGAACCTTCAAGCTCCCGGGCCTGAAGATGTCGCTGAAGAAGGGCGTGCACGAGTGCTACTAGGCACTCGATGACGGGCGGGGGAGCCTGAGGCGCCCCCGCCCGTCCCCTCTTCGCCCGCCCGTGCACACACCCCCCACATCCACCTCACACACCCTCACCACAGCAACGCCGCACCAGGGAGCTGTTTTTCCATGAGCGCCGAGACTCCTGCCGCATCCGGCCAGTTCACTCGCCGGAGGCTGCAGTTCCGCGCCTGGCGGGGCACGCGGCCGTTCTGGGCCGGCCTGTTCGTCATGCTCGGTGGCTTCCCGATCATGTACTTCCCGTACGCCCACCTCCAGATCGGTCACCTGACGCTGGCGATGTCCACCACCGCGGGCGCCAGCTCCCTGGTGATCGGCGTGCTGCTGGTCGTCCTGGGCGTCAGCCTGTGGTTCCAGAAGCACATCCGGGTCTTCGCGGGCGTCGCGGCGATCCTGCTCGGGCTGGTGTCCCTCCCGGTGTCCAACTTCGGCGGCTTCGTCATCGGCTTCCTGCTCGCGCTCATCGGCGGCGCGATGGCCGTGTCGTGGGCGCCGGGCGAGGCACCCGCGCCGGAACCGGCGAAGGACGGCGCCGAGGGCACGGACGGCACGGGGGGCGCGCACGGCGCTGCCGGGAGCACCGGGAACGGGGCGGGCGAGCCGAACGATCTGTCAGGAACGAGCCCGGCCAACGGGGCGAACGGGAGGCACAGTGCCGACTGACGAGGTGACGCACGGGGCTGACGCGGAGACGCCCCGTGCGAGAACCGGGCCGCGCCACGCGGCACCCAGGAAGCCGCTGTTCACCAGGTTCCACATGCCCGCCGGCAAGGCGATGGCCATGGCCGCGATGCCGACGGCGGTCCTCATGGGGATGGGCTTCACGGCCTCCCTCGCCGTCGCCGACAACAACACGCCGTCGCCGTCGAGGACGCTGACGGCCGACGAGTACGAGAAGTGCGTCGCGGCGCTGGACCCGGAGGCGAGCGGGAGCGCCTCGGCCACGCCCTCCCCGTCGGCCTCCGCGAGCGACGGGGCGGACGACGGGGCGGACGACGCGACGCCGTCGCCCTCGGCCACGGTGGGCCCCTCGGACTCCTCGGACCCCTCGGGCTCCTCGGATCCCGCGGGCCCTTCGGGGTCCGCAGGCCCTTCGGGCTCCTCGGGCGTGGGCGACTCCGCCGGTTCCTCCGGTTCGGCCGGTTCCTCGGGTTCTCCGGGCGCCCCGGACGGCAAGGCCTCTTCGTCGGATTCAGGTTCCGACGACGAGGCCGGGTCCGCTCCGGCTCCGCCGGCCCCCGCGGGCACCTCCGCCGGGTCCGGCGGCACGGCGACGCCCGCCCCGGCGGAGCCGGCGGGCGACGGGAACCTGCTGGAGGACATCGGCGACACGATCACGGGCATCCTCACCGGCGGCCGGGGCGGCACCGCGCCGCCCTCGCCGGGCGCGCGCCCCGTGCCGGGTGCGAGCCCCGTGCCGGGTGCGAGCCCCGTGCCGGGTGCGAGCCCCGCGCCGTCGGCCCCGGAGGCCGAGGACGGCACCGGCACGGACCGGGACGCGCCGCCCTCCGGCCCCGCCGGGAAGAACCCCGGCGAGGTCGCCGGCACGGCCGGGGACGCGGCCGGGAACCCCGCCGGCAAGGGGAGCGAGGACACCGCGAAGGAGCTCGGGGAGGCGACCGGGGACACCGCGAAGGCGATGGAGGCGGTGGAGGAGGCGGTCGAGAAGGCCGTCGGCAGGGCCGCCGCGGAGCCCACGGCCACGCCCAGCCCTTCGGCGAGCCCCACCGCCGGCCCGGAGGACTGCCCGGTCGCCACCGACGCGGAGGGCGGTGTCGACAACCCGATCCCCGTGGCGGACGCCCCGTGGTACCTGGAGGCCAGCTCGCTGCTGCTCAAGGACGCGGACTACCAGGGCGTCGTCGAGGTGCGGACGGCGGGCGGGATGCGCAAGAAGGTCCTGAAGTACGTCATATCCGGCGGCACCGACATCGGCGACCTGCACCAGCTGGTGAAGGACGAGCAGTCCGGGGTCACCTACCACGTGCAGGGGGCCAAGGGCTCGACGTCGACCATCCGCGACGGCGACACCGTGATGTACACGGAGAGCATCTCCGGCAACCTGTTCGGCCTGATCCCGATCACGTTCAGCCCGGAGAACCCGCCGCCGCTGAACATCCCGCTGATCTACTTCACCGACGTGAGGGTCACGCAGGCCGCGCAGTTCGGCGGCACCCTGCACATCCCCGGGATGCACGTGTACAACACCAGGTGACGCGCCGTCACGACACCGGGTGACGCTCCGCGGCCGGTGATCCGCCGGCGCGCGTACCCGAAGCCCGCTCGGGAGCCGCACCGCCGCGGGCGCCCCCTGGCCGGAAGGGCCGGCAGGGTGCGCCCGCGGCGCCGTACGGGCGCCCGCGGCGGCTCAGTGGCGGGTGCTGCCCTCGCCCAGGTGGTGGACGCGGACCATGTTGGTGGTGCCGGGGACGCCGGGCGGCGAACCGGCCGTGATCACCACGATGTCGCCCTCGTTGAAGCGGCCCATCTTGACCATCTCCTGGTCGACCAGGTCGACCATCTCGTCGGTGCTGTTCACGAACGGCACGACGTACGGCTCCACGCCCCAGCTCAGCGTCATCTGGTTGCGGGTGGACTCGTCCGTGGTGAACGCGATGATCGGCTGGGCGGCGCGGTAGCGGCACAGCCGGCGCGCGGTGTCACCGGACTGGGTGAAGGCCACCAGGCCCTTGCCGCCGAGGAAGTCCGCGATCTCGCAGGCCGCACGGGCCACCGAACCGCCCTGCGTGCGCGGCTTCTTGCCCGGCACCAGCGGCTGCAGGCCCTTGGACAGCAGCTCCTGCTCGGCCGCCCGGACGATCTTCGACATCGTCTTGACGGTCTCGATCGGGAACGCGCCCACGCTCGACTCGGCCGACAGCATGACCGCGTCGGCGCCGTCCAGGATCGCGTTGGCCACGTCGGAGGCCTCGGCGCGGGTCGGCCGGGAGTTGGTGATCATCGACTCCATCATCTGGGTCGCGACGATCACCGGCTTGGCGTTGCGCCGGCACAGCTCGATCAGGCGCTTCTGCACCATGGGGACCTTCTCGAGCGGGTACTCGACGGCCAGGTCGCCGCGGGCGACCATGACGCCGTCGAACGCCAGCACGACGTCCTCCATGTTCTCCACCGCCTGCGGCTTCTCCACCTTGGCGATGACCGGGACGCGGCGGCCCTCCTCGTCCATGACGCGGTGCACGTCCTGAATGTCCTTGGCGTCGCGGACGAAGGACAGGGCGACCAGGTCGCAGCCCATGCGCAGGGCGAACCGCAGGTCCTCGACGTCCTTCTCGGACAGCGCCGGGACGTTCACGGCCGCGCCGGGCAGGTTGATGCCCTTGTGGTCGGAGACGACGCCGCCCTCGATGACGATCGTCTTCACCCGGGGACCGTCGACCTCGGTGACCTTCAGCTCGACGTTGCCGTCGTTGATGAGGACCTGGTCGCCCTTGGACACGTCGCCGGGCAGGCCCTTGTAGGTGGTGCCGCAGATCGTCTTGTCGCCCGGGACGTCCTCGGTGGTGATGGTGAACTCGTCACCGCGCACCAGCTCGACCGGGCCCTCGGCGAAGGTCTCCAGGCGGATCTTCGGGCCCTGCAGGTCGGCGAGGACACCGACGGCCCGGCCGGTCTCCTTGGCGGCGGCCCGGAGCCGGTCGTACCGGCCCTGGTGCTCGGCGTGCGTGCCGTGGCTGAAGTTGAAGCGGGCCACGTTCATGCCGGCTTCGATCAGCGCTACGAGCTGCTCGTGGGAGTCGACCGCGGGGCCGAGAGTACAGACGATTTTCGAACGGCGCATGGGGCGATCCTATCGGTTTGTTTCGCTACGGAATATTCCGGCTGGCGGAAGATACAAATGGGCGGCTTCACGCTCAGGCGAGTCACGCCTTTCCGTTCCTCTTTCCGACCAGTGCATAGGTCTGCGCAGCGATCTCCAGTTCCTCATCCGTCGGTACCACGGCGACCGCCACCCGCGCATGCGCGGGCGAGACGATCCGCGGCTCGTCGCCGCGCGCGGCGTTGAGCTCGGGGTCCACCGCCAGGCCCAGTCCCTCCAGGCCCGCCACGGCGGCCTCCCGCACCGGCGCCGCGTTCTCGCCGACCCCCGCGGTGAACGCGAGGGCGTCCACCCGGCCGAGCACCGCGTAATAGGCGCCTATGTACTTCTTCAGGCGGTGAATGTAGATGTCGAAGGCCAGCCGGGCCCGTTCGTCCCCTTCGTCGATACGCCGCCGGATCTCCCGCATGTCGTTGTCGCCGCACAGGCCGATCAGGCCGCTCCTCTTGTTGAGAAGAGTGTCGATCTCGTCGGCGGACATTCCGCCAACGCGCATCAAATGGAAGATGACGGCCGGGTCCATGTCTCCCGAGCGCGTACCCATCACGAGCCCTTCCAAGGGCGTCAGCCCCATGGAGGTGTCCACGCACCGGCCCGCCCGCACGGCGGAGGCGGACGCCCCGTTGCCGAGGTGCAGCACGATGACGTTGACCTCCTCCGGCGCCTTGCCGAGCAGCTCCGCCGTCGCCCGGGAGACGTAGGCGTGCGAGGTGCCGTGGAAGCCGTAGCGCCGGATGCGGTGCCGGTCGGCGGTCTCGACGTCGATGGCGTAGCGGGCAGCCGCCTCCGGCATCGTCGTGTGGAAGGCGGTGTCGAAGACGGCGACCTGCGGCAGGTCGGGCCGCAGCGCCCGGGCGGTGCGGATGCCGGTCAGGTTGGCCGGGTTGTGCAGCGGCGCCACCGGGATCAGCCGCTCGATCTCGGCGAGCACGGCGTCGTCGATCACGGTCGGCTCGGTGAACCGCTTGCCGCCGTGCACCACCCGGTGCCCGATCGCGGCCAGCTCGGGCGAGTCCAGTCCCAGCCCGTCCCTGGCCAGCTCCTCCGCGACGGCCTTCAGCGCGGCCTCGTGGTCGGCGACGGAGCCCGTCCACTCCCGGCTCCGGCCGCCGAGCGGGGTGTGCCTCAGCCGGGAGGTCTCCTCGCCGATCCGCTCGACCAGGCCCACGGCCAGCCGGCTGCGGTCGCGCATGTCGAGCAGCTGGTACTTCACCGACGAGGAGCCGGAGTTGAGGACGAGGACGCGGGGGGCGAGGGAGTCCGGGCGCGGCTCGTCGGACGGGACGGCGGGCGACGGGTGAGGGCTCACTGGGCGGCTGCCTTCTCGCTGGGGGACTGCTGGGCCTGGATCGCGGTGATGGCGACGGTGTTGACGATGTCCTGGACGAGGGCGCCCCGGGACAGGTCGTTGACGGGCTTGCGCAGGCCCTGCAGCACCGGGCCGACGGCGATCGCGCCGGCCGAGCGCTGCACGGCCTTGTAGGTGTTGTTGCCGGTGTTGAGGTCGGGGAAGACCAGCACGCTGGCCTGGCCGGCGACCTCGGAGTCCGGCAGCTTGGTCGCCGCGACGGAGGGCTCGACGGCGGCGTCGTACTGGATCGGCCCCTCGATCTTCAGGTCGGGGCGCCGGGAGCGGGCGATGCCGGTCGCCTCGCGCACCTTGTCGACGTCGGCGCCGGAGCCGGACGTGCCCGTCGAGTACGACAGCATCGCGATCCGCGGCTCGACCCCGAACTGCGCGGCGGTGGCCGCCGACTGGATGGCGATGTCGGCGAGCTGCTCGGCGTCCGGGTCGGGGTTCACGGCGCAGTCGCCGTAGACGAGGACCTTGTCCGCCAGGCACATGAAGAACACGGAGGAGACGATCGAGGAGTCCGGCCTGGTCTTGATGATCTCGAAGGCGGGGCGGATGGTCGCGGCCGTGGAGTGCACGGACCCCGACACCATGCCGTCGGCGAGGCCCTCCTGCACCATCAGGGTGCCGAAGTAGTTCACGTCGGAGACGACGTCGTAGGCCAGCTCGACGGTGACGCCCTTATGGGCGCGCAGGGCCGCGTACTTCTCGGCGAAGGAGTCGCGCAGCTCGCTGGTGGCCGGGTCGATCAGCTCGGAGCCCGCCAGGTCGACGCCGAGGTCGGCGGCCTTCTTGCGGATCAGGTCGGCGGGGCCGAGCAGGGTCAGGTCGCACACCCCGCGGCGCAGCAGCACCTCGGCCGCGTGCAGCACCCGCTCCTCGGTGCCCTCCGGCAGCACGATGCGGCGCCGGTCGGCGCGGGCCCGCTCCAGCAGCTTGTGCTCGAACATCATCGGCGTGACCCGGTCGCTGCTGGGCGCCGAGACGCGCCGGGCGAGGGCGGCGGTGTCGGTGTACCGCTCGAACAGGCCGAGCGCGGTCTCCGCCTTGCGCGGGGTGGCCGCGTTCAGCTTGCCCTCCAGGGAGAACAGCTGCTCGGCGGTCGGGAAGCTGTTGCCGGGCACCGAGATCACCGGGGTGCCGGGGGCGAGGCGGGCGGCGAGGGTCAGGATGTCGTCCCCCGGCACCTCGCCCAGGGTGAGCAGCACGCCGGCTATCGGCGGGGTGCCGGCGCTGTGCGCGGCGAGCGACCCGACGACCAGGTCGGCCCGGTCGCCGGGGGTGACGACCAGGCAGCCCGGGGTCAGGGCGCCCAGGAAGTTCGGCAGCATGGCGCCGCCGAAGACGAAGCCGAGCACGTCCCGGGCGAGCCCGGAGTCGTCGCCGAGCACCACCTTGGCGCCGAGGGCGTGCACGACCTGGGCGACGGTCGGGGCGGACAGCGCGGGCTCGTCCGGCAGCACGTGGCAGGGGACGGGGAGCCGGCCGGCGAGCTGCCCGGCGATCTCGTCCCGGTCCTCGCGGGCGACCCGGTTGGCGACCATGGCGAGGACGTCGCAGCCCAGCCCGTCGTAGGCGCGGAAGGCGTTGCGGGTCTCGGCGAGCACCGACTCGGCGCTCTGCCCGCGCCCGCCCACCACCGGGATCACGGAGGCGCCGAACTCGTTGGCGAGCCGGGCGTTGAGGGAGAGCTCGTCCGGCAGCTGGGTGCCGGCGAAGTCGGTGCCCAGGACCAGGACGACGTCGTAGTCGCGGGCGACCAGGTGGAACCGGCCGACCAGGGCGGACACCAGCTCGTCCGTGCCCTGCTCGGCCTGGAGGGCGGACGCCTCGTGGTAGTCCATGCCGTAGACCGTCGCCGGGTCCTGGGCGAGCCGGTAGCGGGCGCGCAGCAGCTCGAAGAGACGGTCGGGCCCGTCGTGGACGAGGGGACGGAAGACACCGACCCGGTCGACCTGCCGGGTCAGGAGTTCCATGACCCCCAGCTCGACGACCTGGCGGCCGTCGCCGCGGTCGATACCGGTCACGTACACGCTGCGCGTCACGCGTGCTCTCCGTTCCGTCTGTCGGGGCCGGCCGGCGGCGGGTCCGCCGGGCTGTACAGGGTGTTCCGGCCGGCGCGGCCGGTCCTCGCGTGCCCGGGACGGGGCCGGTGAAGTCCCCCTCCGGGTCACGGAAATCGCCCACCGGGGTGAGCAGAACCCTCTTGACAATACCTCCGCCGATGGATAAGGCGGCCGTTGGCGTCGGGGCGGCGACGGGCCCGGGGACGTGACAGAATCGACACTGGCTCACCGGTATCCACAGCGAGCAGGAGACACAGCACGATGCGTATCGGAGTTCTCACCGCAGGCGGCGACTGCCCCGGCCTGAACGCAGTGATCCGGTCGGTCGTGCACCGAGCGGTCGACAACTACGGCGACGAGGTCATCGGTTTCGAGGACGGCTACGCGGGCCTGCTGGACGGCCGCTACCGCCCCCTCGACCTGAACGCCGTCAGCGGCATCCTGGCCCGCGGCGGCACCATCCTCGGCTCCTCCCGGCTGGAGCGCGACCGGCTGCGCGAGGCCTGCGAGAACGCCTCCGACATGATCCACGAGTTCGGCATCGACGCCCTCATCCCGATAGGCGGCGAGGGCACGCTGACGGCGGCGCGCATGCTGTCGGACGCCGGGCTGCCGGTGGTGGGCGTGCCGAAGACGATCGACAACGACATCTCCTCCACGGACCGCACCTTCGGCTTCGACACGGCGGTCGGCGTCGCCACGGAGGCGATGGACCGCCTGAAGACCACGGCCGAGTCCCACCAGCGGGTGATGGTCGTCGAGGTCATGGGGCGGCACGCGGGCTGGATCGCCCTGGAGTCCGGCATGGCGGCCGGTGCGCACGGCATCTGCCTGCCCGAGCGTCCCTTCGACCCGGCCAACCTGGTCAAGATGGTCGAGGAGCGCTTCGCCCGCGGCAAGAAGTTCGCGGTGATCTGCGTCGCCGAGGGCGCCCACCCCGCCGACGGCACCATGGACTACGGCCACGGCGAGATCGACCAGTACGGCCACGAGCGCTTCCAGGGCATCGGCACCGCCCTCGCCCGCGAGCTGGAGCGGCGGCTCGGCAAGGAGGCCAGGCCGGTCATCCTCGGTCACGTCCAGCGCGGCGGCACGCCGACCGCGTACGACCGGGTGCTCGCCACCCGCTTCGGCTGGCACGCGGTGGAGGCCGCGCACCGCGGCGAGTTCGGGCACATGACGGCGCTGCGCGGCACGGACATCGTGATGGTGCCGCTCGCGGAGGCCGTCACCGAGCTGAAGACGGTGCCCGAGAACCGCATGGACGAGACGGAGTCGGTCTTCTAGACCGGCCCCCGGTCCCGCGGACCGGTCCCGCGGGCCGCTGCTCCAGGACGTGCGGGCCGGTCCCCGGGCTCTCGGGCCGGTCCCCGGCTCTCGGGCCGGCCCGCGGGGACCGCGCCGCTCAGCGGGACGGCGCCCGCACCCACCGGTACACCAGCTCCGGCCTCCCCACCTGCCCGTACAGCGGGTTCCGTCCCGCCCGGCCCGCGTCCACCAGGTGCTCCAGATACCGCCGGGCCGTGATCCGGGAGATGCCCACGGCCTCCGCGACACCGGCCGCCGTCAGGCCCTCCTCCGCCTCCCGCAGCGCGCCCGTGACCCGTTCCAGCGTCGGCGCGCTCAGGCCCTTCGGCAGCGCGGCCGGTCCCGGCGCGCGCAGGGCCGCCAGCGCCCGGTCCACCTCGTCCTGGCCGCTCGCCTCGCCCGCGGCCGCGCGGAACTCCGCGTACCGCACCAGCCGGTCCCGCAGCGTCGCGAACGTGAACGGCTTCAGGACGTACTGCACGACCCCCAGCGACACGCCCTCCCGCACCACCGCCAGGTCCCGCGCCGACGTCACCGCTATGACGTCCGCGTGATGCCCGGCCGCCCGCAGCGAGCGCGCCAGCTGCAGCCCGTGCACGTCCGGCAGGTGCAGATCCAGCAGCAGCAGGTCCACCGCCGTGCGGTCGAGCACGCGCCGCGCCTCCGCGCCCGTACGGGCGGTGCCGACGGCGGTGAAGCCCGGCACCCGGCCGACGTACATCACGTGCGCGTCGGCGGCCACGGGGTCGTCCTCCACGACCAGGACGCGAATGGGCTGCTCGGTCGTCATCTGCCGCCTCCGCCCCCACGGACCGCGCCCTCCGGCCGGGGCCGCCCCGCCGCCGCGGGCCCGCCCCCGGCCCGCAGCGGCAGCCGCGCCTCGAACACCGCCCCGCCCTCGTCGGCCCGCGTCACCGTCAGCGTCCCCGCGTGCCGGTGCACCGCCTGGCGGACCAGCGCGAGGCCCAGGCCCCGGCCGCCCGGGCCCGCCGGCTTGGTGGAGAAGCCGCGCCGGAAGACCGCCTCGGCGTGTGCGGGGTCGACGCCGTCGCCCGTGTCCGACACGCGCAGCACCAGTTCCGCGCCCGCCTCGGCGTCTTCGGCGTCTTCGGCGTCTTCGGTGTATGCCGTCACCGTCACCCGCGCCCGGACGCTGCCCTGCGCCGCGTCCACCGCGTTGTCGATCAGGTTGCCCAGGATCGTCACCAGGTCCCGCGCGGGCAGCGCCTCGGTCAGCAGCCCGTCGTCCAGGCGGCTGTCCCCGGACACCTCCAGCTCCACGCCCCGCTCGTTGGCCTGGGCCGTCTTGCCGAGCAGCAGCGCGGCCAGCACCGGCTCGCTCACCGCCGCCACCACCTGGTCGGTCAGCGCCTGCGCCAGCTCCAGCTCCGCCGTCGCGAACTCCACCGCCTCCTCGGCGCGGCCCAGCTCGATCAGCGAGACCACCGTGTGCAGGCGGTTCGCCGCCTCGTGGGCCTGGGAGCGCAGCGCCTGGGTGAAGCCGCGCTCCGAGTCCAGCTCGCCCATCAGGGACTGCAGCTCGGTCACGTCGCGCAGGGTCACGACCGTGCCGCGGCGCTCGCCGCCGGAGACCGGCGAGGTGTTCACCACCAGGACGCGGTCCGCCGTGAGATGGACCTCGTCCACCCGCGGCCGGGACGACAGCAGCGCCCCGGTCAGCGGCCCCGGAAGGCCGAGCTCGGTGACCGACCGGCCCACCACGTCGCCGGACACCCCCAGCAGTTCCCGCCCCCCGTCGTTGATCAGCGCCACCCGGTACTGCCCGTCCAGCATCAGCAGCCCCTCGCGCACCGCGTGCAGCGCGGCCTGGTGGTAGTCGTGCATCCGGCTCAGCTCGGCCGCGTTCATGCCGTGGGTGTGGCGGCGCAGCCGGGCGTTGACGACGTACGTGCCGACCGCGCCCAGCGCGAGCGCGCCCGCCGCGACGCCGGTCAGCGCGACGACCTGGCTCCGCACCCGCTCGGTGATCGCCTCGACCCGGATGCCCGCGCTGACCAGGCCGACGATCCGCTCCCCGTCCCGGACCGGGGTGACCGCGCGGACCGAGGGGCCGAGCGTGCCGGTGTAGGTCTCGGTGAAGGTCCGGCCGCGCAGGGCCTCCTCGGTGTGGCCCAGGAAGCGCCCGCCGATCCGTTCCCGGTCGGGGTGGGTCCAGCGGATGCCCCGCGGACTCATGATCGTGACGAAGTCCACGTCGGTGTCCCGCATCACGCGCAGCGCGTACGGCTGGAGCTCGGCGGTCGGGTCCGGGGTGCGGATCGCCTCCCGCACGGAGGGCGAGTCGGCGACCGCGCGGGCCACAGCCACGGCCTGCCGGCCCGCGGCCTCCTCGGCCTGGCTGCGGTCGCTGAGGTAGGTGAACAGCGCGTACCCGGCCACGACGACCGCTATCAGCACGGCCTGCATGGCGAAGAGCTGGCCCGCCAGACTGCGGGGGCGCGGGATCGGGATGCGCATGTCGTCAGTCTGCCTCTTGGCTGATTGTGAACTAAATGAACGGAAGGGTGACCGCGCTCACAGGACGGGAGATAGTCACGGCATTCCCCGAACCGCATCCCCCGGGAGCACCCGCTCCCGGACACCCCCGGACGTGAGCCGCACGCCGGTGATGCCGACGACGTCGTCAAGGAGGGCCGCCGTGACCAGCGCAGCCGATACGGCACCTGCCGCACCCCGTGCCGGACGGGACCGCACGCACTATCTCTACATCGCGGTGATCGTCGCGGTCGCCCTCGGTATCGCCGTCGGGCTGGCCGCGCCCGACTTCGCGGTCGAGCTGAAGCCGATCGGCACCGGCTTCGTGAACCTGATCAAGATGATGATCTCGCCGATCATCTTCTGCACGATCGTGCTCGGCATCGGCTCGGTGCGCAAAGCCGCCAAGGTCGGGGCCGTCGGCGGTATCGCCCTGGTCTACTTCCTGGTGATGTCGCTGGTCGCGCTCGCCATCGGCCTGGTCGTCGGCAACGTCCTGGAGCCCGGCACGGGCCTGGCGGTCACCGACGCCGTGCGCGAGACGGGCCACGCGCAGGTCGACGCGGAGGCCAAGGACACCACCGAGTTCCTGCTCGGCATCATCCCGACCACGATCGTCTCCGCCTTCACCCAGGGCGAGGTCCTGCAGACCCTGCTGATCGCCCTGCTCGCCGGCTTCGCGCTGCAGGCCATGGGCCCGGCCGGACAGCCGGTCCTGCGCGGCATCGAGCACATCCAGCGCCTCGTCTTCCGCATCCTGGCGATGGTGATGTGGGCCGCCCCGATCGGCGCCTTCGGCGCGATCGCCGCCGTCACCGGCTCGGCCGGCGTGGACGCGCTCAAGAGCCTCGCCGTGCTGATGCTCGGCTTCTACGTCACCTGCGTGCTGTTCGTCTTCGTCGTGCTCGGCGCGCTGCTGCGGATCGTCTCCGGCGTGAACGCCTTCTCGCTCTTCAAGTACCTGGGACGCGAGTTCCTGCTGATCCTGTCCACCTCCTCCTCCGAGTCCGCGCTGCCGCGGCTGATCGCGAAGATGGAGCACCTGGGCGTCAGCAAGCCGGTGGTCGGCATCACCGTCCCGACCGGCTACTCCTTCAACCTCGACGGCACCATGATCTACATGACCATGGCCTCGCTGTTCATCGCCGACGCCATGGGCACGCCGATGTCGGTCGGCGAGCAGATCCCGCTGCTGCTCTTCCTGCTGGTCGCCTCCAAGGGCGCCGCCGGCGTCACCGGCGCGGGCCTGGCGACCCTGGCCGGCGGTCTGCAGTCGCACAAGCCGGCCCTGGTGGACGGCATCGGCCTGATCGTCGGCATCGACCGCTTCATGAGCGAGGCCCGCGCCCTGACCAACTTCGCGGGCAACGCCGTCGCCACCGTCCTGATCGGCACCTGGACGAAGGAGATCGACAAGGCGCGGGTCGAGCAGGTCCTCGCCGGGCGGATCCCCTTCGACGAGAAGACCCTCCTGGACGACGGCCACGGCGGCCACGACGGTCATGACGGCCACGGCGGCGAGACCCCGGCCGAGGCGCCGGAGCGGGGCGGCGAGAAGGAACTGGCCAAGGCCTGAGAAGCTTCGGCCCGGACATGCCCCGGGCGGCCGAGACGCTCCCCCCGTCGCTCGGCCGCCCGGCTCCGCCACCAGCCCGGTGGCCGGAAAGGCGGGTCCGCCCGCCGCGGTCGGTATGCGACCGCGGCGGGCGGACCCGCCTTTCCGCGTTCCCGGCGGGCCGCCGGGAACGGCCTGCCGGCGCGCGTTATGCCGCCGGAGCCGGAACGGCGGGCGGCGGACGGAAGGCGGCCCCGGCCGGTCCGCCGCCCTTGCCCTGACGCCGACGTCAAGGCTTACGGTCGTCGGCATGCGAATCGGTGAGCTGGCCGCACGGGCCGGGACCACGACGCGGGCGCTGCGCTACTACGAGTCGCGGGGGCTGCTGCCCGCGCGGCGCGGCGAGAACGGACACCGCAGGTACGACGAGTCCGACCTGAGGCTGCTGCGGCAGATCAGGGCGTTGCAGGACGTCGGGTTCGGCCTGGAGGAGACGCGGCCCTTCGTGGAGTGTCTGCGGGCCGGGCACCCGCAGGGCGACTCGTGCCCGGCGTCGCTCGCGGTCTACCGGCGCAAGCTGGCGGAACTGGACGGATTGATCGAGGAGCTGAGGGCCGCGCGGGACAAGGTCGCGGCGCAGCTGACGAAGGCCGAACTGGCGGCCGGGGCGACGGTTCCGGGAGGTCCGGAACCGGTGTGCGAACTGGGAGGGCGGAAGCTGTGAGCAGGGCTGCGGGCGTGACGGAGGTGACCGACGCGGACTTCGCGGCGGAGGTGATCGGCTCCGGGCTGCCGGTACTGGTGGAGTTCACCGCCGACTGGTGCCCGCCGTGCCGCCAGATGGCGCCGGTGCTGAGCGCCCTCGCGGCCGAGGAGGACGGGCGCCTGAAGGTGGTCCAGCTGGACGTGGACCGCAACCCGGCGACCACCAACGCCTACCGGGTGCTGTCGATGCCGACGTTCATGGTGTTCCGGGACGGGGAGCCGGTGAGGTCGATGGTGGGGGCGCGGCCCAAGCGCAGGCTGCTGGAGGAAGTGGCCGAGGTGCTGTAGCGGGGCCTCACCGGCTCCGGACGCCCGGACACGAAGAAATCCCCCGGAAATTGCGCCCGGGGGATTTCCTTGCGTATTCTCATTGATTCGCGACTTCGAGTCGGCCGAGAAGTCGACCGCGGCGCGGAGAAGTTCAGTACGCATAGTATATCCGGGCGGGAGCGGAATTGTCAAACACCGAATTTCCGGACGATGAATTCCGGCAGGAGCAGAAATTCATCGACGAGCTGTACGCGCGCGTGGACGCGCTGCGCGGCGACACCGAGGCCGGCGTCACGGACGCGCTCGCCCAGGGCCACACGCCCATGCAGGCCCGGCTGGAACGGGACATCCTCGTCGCCGAGCGCTCGGGGCTGCTCGCCGCGCTGAACGCGGTGGACGGCTCCCTGTGCTTCGGCCGCATCGACCTCGCCTCGGGCGCCAGCCACCACATCGGCCGCATCGGGCTGCGCGCCGACGACGCCGAGCACACCCCGATCCTGATCGACTGGCGGGCCGAGGTCGCCCGCCCCTTCTACCTGGCCACCGGCCACACCCCGCTGGGGCTGAGGCGCCGCCGCCACATCTCCACCGACGGCCGCCGGGTCACCGCCCTGCACGACGAGATCCTCGACCTCGGCGACGCGACCCGCACCGGCCACGAGGACCCCAGCGGCGACGCGGTGCTGCTCGCCGCGCTGAACTCCGCGCGCACCGGCCGCATGGGCGACATCGTGCGGACCATCCAGGCCGACCAGGACCGCATCATCCGCGCCCCGCACCGCGGCGTGCTGGTCGTCGAGGGCGGCCCCGGTACCGGCAAGACGGCCGTCGCGCTGCACCGCGCCGCCTACCTCCTCTACGAGCACCGGGAACTGCTCGCCAAGCGGGCCGTCCTCATCGTCGGCCCGAACCCGGCGTTCCTCGGCTACATCGGCGAGGTGCTGCCCTCGCTGGGCGAGACGGGCGTGCTGCTGGCGACCGTCGGGGAGCTGTTCCCCGGCGTGAAGGCGACGGCCGCCGACACCCCCGAGGCCGCCGCCGTGAAGGGCCGCGCGGAGATGGCCGACGTGCTCGCCGAGGTCGTCCGCAGCCGGCAGGCGCTGCCCGACCCGGTCATCGCGATCGAGCACGACCGCGAGATCCTCATGCTGGACGACGGCCTGGTGCGCGTGGCCCGCGAGCGCGCCCGCGCCGCGAAGCTGCCGCACAACCTCGCGCGCGAGCACTTCGAGGGCCACATCCTCAACACGCTCACCGACCTGTACGCCGAACGCATCGGCACCGACCCCTACGACGGCTCCAGCCTGCTCGACGCGAGCGACCTCACCCAGATCCGCGACGAACTCGCCGAGAACCCCGAGGTCTGGGCCGCCATCGACCAGCTGTGGCCGAGACTCACCCCGCAGCAGCTCGTCGCGGACTTCCTCGCCGCCCCCGAGGACTTCCTCCCCGCCGAGGACGCGGACGCCGTCCGCCGCCCGGTGACCCGGCGGTGGACCGTGGCGGACGTGCCCCTGCTCGACGAGGCGGCCGAACTCCTCGGCGAGGACGACCGGGCGGCGCGCGAGCGCGCGGAACGGGAACGGCGGGAGCGGATCGCCTACGCCCAGGGCGTGCTGGACGTGTCGTACGCGTCCCGGACGTACGAGTTCGAGGACAAGGAGGAGGACGACCCCGAGGCGTCGGAGGTGCTGTCCGCGCACGACATCATCGACGCCGAGCGGTTCGCCGAGCGCCAGGAGGAGGAGGACCACCGCAGCGCCGCCGAGCGCGCGGCGGCCGACCGCACCTGGGCGTTCGGGCACATCATCGTCGACGAGGCGCAGGAGCTGTCGCCGATGGCGTGGCGGCTGCTCATGCGGCGCTGCCCGACCCGCTCGATGACCCTGGTCGGCGACCCCGCGCAGACGGCCGAGGCGGCCGGCGTCGGCTCCTGGGCGAAGATCCTCGAACCCTATGTCGAGGACCGCTGGGAGCACACCCGCCTCGGCGTCAACTACCGCACCCCCGCCGAGATCATGGAGGTGGCGGCGGCCGTGGTCCGTGCCGAGCACCCGGACTTCGAACCGCCGAGCTCCGTGCGCTCGGCGGGGGTGCGGCCCTGGGTCCGCGCCGCCGACGACCTTCCGGGCGCCGTCGCCGAGGCCGTGCAGGAGCTGACCCCCGCCGAGGGACGGCTCGCGGTGATCGCGCCGCGCGACCTCCACCGGCGGCTGGCGGCCCGGCTGGACGGCGTGACGGCGGGTGCGGAGCCGGACCTGACCCGCACGGTCGTCCTGCTGGACCCGCGCCAGGCCAAGGGCCTGGAGTTCGACTCCGTCCTGGTCGTCGAACCCGGCCGGTACGGCACCAGCGACCTGTACGTCGCGCTGACGCGGGCCACCCAGCGGCTGGGCGTGCTGCACACCGGCGACCTGCCGAAGGCGCTGGCGGACGCCTTCGCGGACGGCTCCGGGACCGAGGGGTAGCGGAGCCCGTCAGGCCGGGCGCAGCCACACCGTGGCCAGCGGCGGCAGCGTCAGACGGATGCTGGCCGGGCGGCCGTGCCAGCCCTGCGGCTCGGGCTTGACCGGGTCGGGGTTGGTCACGTCGCTGCCGCCGTAGCGCGCGGCGTCGGTGTTCAGGACCTCGTGCCAGGCCGGCACGTCGTCGGGGACGCCGAGACGGTAGTCGTGGCGGACCACGGGGGAGAAGTGCGACACCGCCAGCAGGGGGGCGCCGTCCGCGTCGAACCGCAGGAAGGCGAGGACGTTGTCCTCGGCGGCGTCCCCCACCACCCACTGGAAGCCGGCCGGGTCGGTGTCGTACTGCCACAGGGCGGGGGTGGCGCGGTAGACGGTGTTGAGGTCGCGGACCAGGTCCCTGACCCCCCGGTGGTCCGGTTCGGCGCCGTAGCCCGGGTCGAGCAGCCACCAGTCGGGGCCGTGCGCCTCGGACCACTCCGCGCCCTGCGCGAACTCCTGCCCCATGAACAGCAGCTGCTTGCCCGGGTGCGCCCACATGAAGCCCAGGTAGGCGCGGTGGTCGGCGCGCTGCTGCCACCAGTCGCCCGGCATCTTCGACACCAGCGAGCCCTTGCCGTGCACGACCTCGTCGTGGGAGATCGGCAGCACGTAGTTCTCGCTGTAGGCGTACACCATCGAGAAGGTCATCTCGTGGTGGTGGTACTTGCGGTGGACCGGCTCGTGGCTCATGTACTGCAGCGAGTCGTGCATCCAGCCCAT
The DNA here is from genome assembly GCF_039533365.1 of Streptomyces glaucus. Classification (NCBI taxonomy): domain Bacteria; kingdom Bacillati; phylum Actinomycetota; class Actinomycetes; order Kitasatosporales; family Streptomycetaceae; genus Streptomyces; species Streptomyces glaucus. The sequence goes on along the minus strand of NZ_BAAATK010000017.1, from coordinate 3,847 downwards.
GTTCCACTTCAGCCCGAACCCGAGCCCGCCGAAGCCGCTGGGGCCCTTGTGGTGGGTGGCCCGGGTGACGCCGTCCCAGGCGGTGGACTCCTCCGCGATCGTCACCACGCCGGGGCACCGCCGGTAGACGGTCGCGTTCATCTCCTGCAGGAACGCCACCGCGTCCAGGTTCTCCCGGCCGCCGCGCTCGTTGGGGGTCCACTGGCCCGGTTCGCGCGAGTAGTCGAGGTAGAGCATCGAGGCGACGGCGTCCACGCGCAGCCCGTCGATGTGGAACTCCTCGCACCAGTACACGGCGTTGGCGACGAGGAAGTTGCGCACCTCGTTGCGGCCGAAGTCGAACTCCAGGGTGCCCCAGTCGGGGTGGGCGGCGCGCAGCGGGTCCGCGTGCTCGTACAGGGGGCGGCCGTCGAACTCGGCGAGCGCCCAGTCGTCGCGCGGGAAGTGGGCCGGCACCCAGTCCATGATCACGCCGATCCCGGCCTGGTGCAGGCGGTCCACGAGGTACTTGAAGTCGTCGGGGGTGCCCAGCCGGGCGGTGGGGGCGTAGAAACCGGTGACCTGGTAGCCCCAGGAGCCGCCGAAGGGGTGCTCGGCGACCGGCATCAGCTCCACGTGCGTGAACCCCAGGTCCTTGACGTAGGCGGGCAGCTGCTCGGCCAGCCGGCGGTACGTCAGCCCGGGGCGCCAGGACGGCAGGTGCACCTCGTACACCGACAGGGGCGCCTCGTGCGCCGGGGTCCCGGCCCGCTCGGCCAGCCACTCCTCGTCGCCCCACTCGTAGTGCGAGGCGTGCACGATGGAGGAGGTGGCCGGCGGGACCTCGGTGCGGCGGGCCAGCGGGTCGGCGCGCAGCGTCCTGGAGCCGTCGGGGCGGGTGATCTCGAACTTGTACAGCTCGCCCTCCCCGATGCCGGGCACGAACAGCTCCCACACGCCGGAGGAGCCGAGCGACCGCATCGGGAAGCCGGTGCCGTCCCAGAAGTTGAAGGTGCCGGCCACCCGCACCCCGCGCGCGTTCGGCGCCCACACCGCGAACCGGGTGCCGGTCACGCCCTGGTGGGTCATCGGGTGCGCGCCGAGCGCCCGCCACAGCTGCTCGTGCCGGCCCTCACCGATCAGGTGCAGGTCGAAGTCGCCCAGCGTGGGCAGGAAGCGGTACGCGTCCTCGGTGTCCAGGACCGTCCCCTCGTACTCCACCAGCAGCCGGTAGGCCGGGACCTCCGTCAGTGGCAGCAGCCCGGAGAAGAACCCGTCCCCGTCGTCGTGCAGCTCGGCCCGCACCTCCCCGGAGACGACGGTCACCGATCGCGCGTACGGCCGGAACGCCCGGAAGGCGACCCCGCCCGGCACCGGGTGGGCGCCGAGCACGGAGTGCGGATCGTGGTGCGTGCCGTGCAGCAGCCGCTCCCGGTCACCGGCGTCGAGAGCGGGGGAGACGGCGACCTCCAGCGGCTCGGCGAGGACGGGCTCCGCCGCCGCGGCCGCCTTCGCCGGCGCGGTGGCCTTCCGCGCGGCCGCCTTCTTGGCCGGTGCCTTCTTGGCCGTCGTCTTCCTCGCCGTCGTCCTCCCGGCCGTCGTCTCCGCGGCCACCGGCTCCCGCACCGCGGCCTGCCGGGCCGCCGTCCTCCCCGCGGCGGCCTTCTGGGCGGTCTTCTTCGCGGTGGCCTTCTTGGCAGCGGTCTCCTCGGCCGCGGCCTTCTTCGCGACGGTCTTCTCCGCCGCCGTCCGCTGCGCCGCGGTCTTCTTGGCCGGCGTCTTCTTGGCCGCGGTCTTCTTCGCCGCGGTCTTCCCGGCGGCGGCCTTCTGGGCCGGAACCCCCTGCGCGGCGGTCTTCCGCGCCGCCGTCCTCCTGGTCGTGGCCTGCTCCGGCAGCGCGGCCTCCGGCGCGGCCTCCGCGGCCTTCGCCGCCGTCTTCCGCGTCGCTTTCTGCGCCGTCTTCCCGGCGGCGGCTGCCGTCTTCTTCGCGGCTGCCGTCTTCTTCGTGGCCGCCGGCTGCTCGGCGCCGGCCTCCTCGGCCGTCTTCTTCGGGTGCGGACCGCTGGACGGAGGGCGGGGGGTCACGGACGGAGCCTCCTCGGCGAGGATCGGGTCGGGTGGATCGGGTCAGACGCCGGCGGTGGCCAGGCGGCGCACCGCCGACAGCGGGACCGGGAGCCAGTCGGGGCGGTGCCGCGCCTCGTACACGACTTCGTAGATCGCCTTGTCCGTCTCGTAGGCGCGCAGCATCACCGGGTCGGTGCGCGGATCCCGGCCGCTCACCTCCGCGTACCCGGAGCAGTACGCGGCCCGGCACGTCTCGGCCCAGCCCGGCACGGGCGACTCGGCCGAGTGCGCGGCGTAGTCGAAGGAGCGGAGCATGCCCGCGATGTCCCGCACCGGCGGCTGCGGCATGCGCCGCTCGGCCAGCGGCCGGGCCGGCTCGCCCTCGAAGTCGATCAGGGACCACTCGCCGGACGGGGAGCGCAGGCACTGGCCGAGGTGCAGGTCGCCGTGCACGCGCTGGGCGGTCCAGGTGTGCCCCTCGGCGGCCAGGTCGTCCAGCGCCGTGAACGCCGAGCGCAGCCCGGGCGCGTACGGCCGCAGCACGGGCACCGCCTGGACGGCCGCCTCCAGCCGCTCGACCATGCCCTCCACCAGCTGCCGCAACTGGCTGTGGCCCAGGGTGACGGTGGGCAGGGCACGGGCGAGCGCGGTGTGCACCTCGGCGGTGGCCCGCCCCAGCGCCCGCGCCTCCGCGGCGAAGTCCTCGCCCTTGGCCAGCTCCCGCAGCGCCAGCTCCCAGCCGTCCGTCGCGCCCTGCACGTACGGCTGGAGCACGCCGAGGACCCACGGCCGGCCCGCCAGGTCCGCCGTCATCCACGCGGTGGGCGCCGGGACCCGGGGGCAGCCCGCGCGGGCCAGCGCCAGCGGCAGCTCCAGGTCGGGGTTGACGCCGGGCACGATCCGGCGCAGCAGCTTGAGGATGAACGTATCTCCGTAGACGACCGAGGAGTTCGACTGCTCGGCGGTCATCAGGCGGGGCACCAGACCGGTGCGGATCTCCTGGTCCGTCTCCCGCTCGAAACGCAGCCGGCCGATGCGCGCCCGGGTGCGCAGCGCCTCCAGGAGCACCTCGGCGGGCCGGGCGTCGTACAGGGCGTCGTAGACGGTCCGTCCGGCCAGCGGTCCCTCGGTCACATGGCCGATGAGCGCGGGCGCCAGCCTGGGGGGCAGCGCCTCGCGCACGCCTATGAGCAGCTGGTAGCAGTCGCCGGGCTGCTCGGGCGCGCCGGGGGCGGGCACGAGCGGCTGGTGGGCGCGCACCAGCAGGTGGTACAGGCCCAGGCGGGAGACGGGGGCGCCGCCCTGCCCGAGCGGCGCCGGGAGCCTGGGGGACGGCAGCAGCTCGGTGGCCGCGACCAGCGAGAACCCGGTGACCGGTCGGCCCTTGCCCGCGAACCAGCGCTGCCGCGGCAGCCACTCGCGCAACAGGGGATCCAGTGACGCCAGGAGGCCGGGCGAAGCGGTGACGGTAGGGGTGGCGGCTTCCGACATGGGTGTCGCGTCCTTTCCCCGGGTCGGCGCGGTGTTACTGTCGCGTGCCCCGGGGCGGGGCGGGGGAAACCGCCCCGCCCCGGGGTTCTACGCGGCGTCCTTGCGGAGCCGGAACCAGTAGAAGCCGTGGCCACCGAGGGTGAGCAGATACGGCAGTTCGCCGATGGCCGGGAAGCGCACCCCGCCGAACAGCTCGACCGGGTGGCGCCCTTCGAAGGCGCTCAGATCCAGCTCCGTGGGCTGCGCGAAACGCGAGAAGTTGTTCACGCACAGCACCAGGTCGTCCTCGTACTCCCGCAGGAAGGCCAGG
>NZ_BAAATK010000016.1:0-131498 GCF_039533365.1 Streptomyces glaucus | reverse complement strand
GGCCGCGCGCGGGGCGCGTTCCTCGCGGCGGCCGCCGCCGCAGGGCCCGTCGCACCGGTTCCGCACGAACGAGGCGGCGCCCCCGGCCCGCCCCGGTGCCGCGAGGCCGGCCGTCCACACCGCCGCCACCACCGCGAGCCCCACCGGCCGGGTCAGCCCGGCGAGCAGGGCCAGGGTGCCCGCCGTCACCCAGCGGCCGGTCAGCGCCGCGTACAGCGCCCAGGCGGCCAGCGCGGTGAACAGCGACTCGCTGTACGCCATCGACTGCACGATCCCGACCGGCAGCACCGCCCACAGCAGCACGGCGCAGACCCCCGCCCGGCGGCCGTACAGACGCTCCGCCACCGCGAAGATCCCGCACGCCGCGGCGAGCGAGGCGAGCAGGCCGACGGCGAAGCCGGCGTCGGCGTAGGACAGCGGGGTCACCGCCGCGCCGAGCCGCTCCAGCCAGGGCAGCAGGGGGAAGAACGCGAGGTCGGAATGCACGTCCCCGCCGGGCAGGCGCACCTCGTAGCCGTAGCCCAGTTCGGCGACCCTGGCGTACCAGAGCGCGTCCCAGCGGGCGGTCAGCAGCGTGTACGCGCTCTTGTCGCGCGCGGCGCTCCACAGGGCCAGGACGATCAGGCCCAGGGCGCGTACGGCCGCGTACCCCAGGAGCGCCGGGGCGGCCCGGCGCGGCAGTCCCGGCGTGCGCGTTCCAGGATCGGTCATCCGCCGATTATCCGGAGGCCCCGGGACCGGGCGGTCCGCCGGGGGCCGCCGGCCCCGGGCGGGGGAGTGGCGCACGCCACACGGCTTCCACGGATCCATGAGAGGTCCGCCACGTGACCCCCGCACGGACTCGCGTACTCTGCGTGTCACTCGCCGTTCGTTGCGCGGGCCGGGGACCGCCGCTCCTTCCCGGCCGAGTCGCGGGGATCCCCCGCCCCGCGAGCCCGCCGAGCGCGAGGGAACTTCTGGGAGGTACGTACATGTCCGGGACGACCACGGCTGCCGCCGGGCCGCGCCGCCGGACGGCCGGGGCCGGTGCCAACCGCTGGCTGGTGCTCGTCGTCCTCTGCGTCAGCCTGCTGCTCGTCGCCGTCGACGCCACCGTGCTGCACGTGGCGGTCCCCGCCGTCACCGAGGACCTCAGGCCCGGCGCGGTGGAACTGCTCTGGATCGTCGACGCCTACCCGCTGGTCTGCGCCTCGCTGCTGATCCTGTTCGGCACGCTCGGCGACCGGGTGGGCCGCAGACGGGTGCTGCTGCTCGGCTACGGCCTCTTCGGCGTCGCCTCCGGCCTGGCGGCCTTCGCGGACGGCCCCCGCACGCTGATCGCGGCGCGGGCGCTGCTCGGCGTCGGCGGGGCGATGATCATGCCCGCGACGCTGTCGATCCTGCGGCAGGTCTTCCCCGACCGGCGGGAACGGGCGGTCGCGATCGGCGTCTGGAGCGCGGTGGCCGCCGTCGGCGCGGCGGTCGGCCCGCTGCTCGGCGGCTTCCTGCTGGAGCACTTCTGGTGGGGGTCGGTCTTCCTGGTCAACATTCCGCTGATGCTGGTCAGCCTGCCGGTGGGGCGGCTGCTGCTGCCCGAGTCGCGGGGGAGCGGGGACGGCCCCTGGGACGTGGCCGGCGCGCTGATGGCGGCGGCCGGGCTGTTCGGCGTGGTGCTCGGCGTGAAGCGGCTGGGCGGCGGCGGGCCGGCCGCCGGCTTGGCGACCGTGCTGCCGCTGCTGGCGGGCGCCGCCCTGCTGGTGCTGTTCGTCCGCCGGCAGCGACGCCGCCGGCATCCGCTGGTGGACCTCGGGATGTTCGCCCGGCCCGCGTTCAGCACCGCCGTCGGCTGCATCGTGCTGGCGATGCTCGCGCTGGTCGGCCTGGAGCTGATCGCGGCGCAGTACCTGCAGCTCGTGCTGGAGCTGTCCCCGCTGGAGACCGGGCTGCGGCTGCTGCCGCTGACGCTCGCGGCGATGGCGGCGGGCCTGGCCGGGGCGCGGATGCTGCGGCGGTTCGGCCCCCGGCGGATGGTGTGCTCCGGCTTCTGCCTGACGGCGGCCGCGGTGGTGCTGCTGACGGCGCTGGGCCGGACGGACCACTGCGCGCTGATGCTGTGCGGGTTCGTCCTGCTCGGCTTCGGCCTGGAGACCACGCTCTTCGGGGCGTACGAGTCGATGCTCAGCGAGGCGCCGCAGGAGCGGGCCGGCGGGGCCGCCGCGATCGGGGAGACCTCGTACCAGCTGGGCGCCGGCGTCGGGATCGCCCTGCTGGGCAGCGTGATGAACGCGGCCTACGCCCCCGGCCTCGCGGGCGTGCCGGGCGTGCCGGCGTCCGCGTCGGCCGCCGCGGGGCACTCGCTCGGCGAGGCCCTGGAGGTGGCCGGACACCTCGGCGGACCGGCCGGGGCGGCCCTGCGCCGGGCCGCGCGGGACGCCTTCGTGCACGGACTGCACGTGACTCTCCTGGTCAGCGCCGGGCTGCTGCTGCTCGGCGCGGTGATGGCGCTGCGGCTGCCGCGGGTGATGAGCTGCGAGGCGCAGGCCGTGGCGGTGCCCGCGCCGCGGGACGCCGCACAGTCCCGGGTCTCGGTGTGACCCCGCCGTCCCGGGCCCCGGCGCGCGCCGTGCCCGGCGGGCTGGACGTGCGGGACACTGCGACGTAACGTCCCGCTCGGAGCCGTGACTAGCGTTGCTAGTTTTAGTCCTCGGAGGGTGTCCCATGTCCGCGTCCCCGAAGCCGCCCCCGTTCGACCCCGCCGACCCGCTCGGCCTCGACGACCTGCTGGAGCCGGAGGACCTCGCGATCCGGGACACCGTGCGCGCCTGGGCCGCGGACCGGGTGCTGCCCCATGTCGCCGAGTGGTACGAGAAGGGGGAGCTGCCCGGTGTGCGGGAGCTCGCCCGCGAACTCGGCGCGCTCGGCGCGCTCGGGATGCCGCTGAGCGGATACGGCTGCGCCGGGGCCACCGCCGTCCAGTACGGGCTGGCCTGCCTGGAACTGGAGGCCGCCGACTCCGGGATCCGCTCCCTGGTCTCCGTGCAGGGCTCGCTCGCCATGTACGCCATCCACCGGTTCGGCAGCGAGGAGCAGAAGCGGACGTGGCTGCCGCGCATGGCCGCCGGCGAGGTGATCGGCTGCTTCGGGCTGACCGAGCCCGACCACGGCTCCGACCCCGCCTCCATGCGGACGTACGCCAAGCGCGACGGCTCCGACTGGGTCCTCGACGGACGCAAGATGTGGATCACCAACGGGTCCGTCGCCGGGGTCGCCGTGGTGTGGGCGCGGACCGACGAGGGGATCCGCGGGTTCGTCGTGCCGGCCGACAGCGCCGGGTTCTCCGCGCCGGAGATCAAGCACAAGTGGTCGCTGCGGGCCTCCGTCACCAGCGAGCTGGTGCTCGACGGCGTACGGCTGCCCGCCGACGCGGTGCTGCCGGGAGCGACCGGGCTGCGCGGGCCGCTCAGCTGTCTCACCCACGCCCGGTACGGGATCGTCTGGGGCGCCATGGGCGCGGCGCGGAGCTGCTTCGAGGCCGCCGTCGACTACGCGAGGTCGCGGCAGCAGTTCGGGCGGCCCATCGGGGGTTTCCAGCTGACGCAGGCCAAACTCGCCGACATGGCGGTCGAACTGCACAAGGGGATTCTGCTCGCCCACCATCTGGGGCGGCGTATGGACGCCGGCCGCCTGCGTCCCGAGCAGGTCAGCTTCGGCAAGCTGAACAACGTCCGGGAGGCCATCGACATCTGCCGTACGGCCCGGACCGTCCTCGGTGCCAACGGAATCTCGCTCGAATATCCCGTGATGCGGCACGCGACCAACCTCGAATCGGTGCTCACCTACGAGGGCACCGTCGAAATGCACCAGCTGGTGCTGGGCAAGGCGCTCACCGGAATCGACGCTTTCCGGTAGCGGGCCCGCCGGGGGCGGGGCCGGTGAGCGGCCCTGCCTCAGCTCTGGTTGAAGAAGCCGTCCGTGCGGTGCGCGGCCGGTTCCCCGCTGACGATCTCCGTGTCGGCCGGGCTCAGCAGGAACACGCGGGTGGACACGCGCTCGATGGAACCGCGCAGGCCGAAGATCAGCCCGGCCGCGAAGTCGACCACGCGCTTGGCGTCGGCGGGCTCCATGGCCGTGAGGTTCATGATGACCGGGACCCCCTCCCGGAAGAGTTCGCCGATGGCGCGCGCGTCCCGGAAACTGTCCGGGGTGACCGTGCCGATGCGGCGGCCTCTCTCCTCGGCGACGTCCGAGGCCACCTTGACCCGCGGATCGGTGACCCAGGCATCCCCGGGCTCGGTCCCGTCGGAGTAGTCGTCGTCGTAGTAACGCTCGTCTTCGTTGTCGTCGACGAGGCCAAGCCAGGCACTTGCCTTGCGTACCGATCCCATGGACGCCTCCTCTCACAGCGGTCTTTCGTGCTTTCCGCATCCCTATGGTCATCCATGATGCGGACGGTGCGCCAAGTAGATAGACGCCGCGCGGGGGGTTTGTGACGGTACTGGTGCACGACCAATCCGTCGAGAGTCCGTGTTTCCCAAGGGTCGTTGCACAAACGGCTGCTGACTGTGAGTGAAATACGATTTCTCTCGGCGTCCGGGTGACGGGCGGAGCGTACGGGTGAACGGAGCGGCCGGCGCGACCGCCGGCCCGGTCGGTTCACGGCCGGTCCGTCCGCGTCACGACGGGCCACGCCGGAGTGTTCCGCCGCGTCCTGACGCGGACTCAGGAAAATGACCGCGGGGCCCGGGGAGGGGCGCGGCACCGCGGCGGGGCCGTGCCCGCGGGGAGGGAGGCGCGCCCGGTCCGTCACGTACGGTGAGAGGCGCGGCGTGCGCCGGGCCGCCTCCGGGAGCCCGCCCCGGCGAGGACGCGGGGCCCGTGCCGGCCGGGACGCCGGGCCGTGACGCCGGCGGGGGACGGGGCGCGCCCGGCGCGGAGGCGCTCGCCGGGCAGCTCGCCGAGGAGCCGCGCGCCCCTGGACGCCGTGGGGGGCCGGGAAGCCGGTACGGGTCCGCCGGGCCGGACGGCCGGCGGACCCGTTCGCGTACCGGGACCGGTGTCCCCGCCGCCGGGGTCGCGGTGGCCGGGCCGTCGCCGCGGCCCCCGTCGACGGGGTGTCAGTCCTTGAGCTCTGGGGGCGAGATCCGCGACTCGTCGATCGCCGAGGCCGTCGTCCCCCACTTCTTGAGGATCCTGTCGTACGTCCCGTCGGCGATGAGTTCGTTCACCGCCGCCCGGAAGGCGGGGGTCAGCTTCGATCCCTTCTTGAAGGCGAAACCGACGTCCAGACGGTGGAACTCGTTGAGGAACTTCAGGCCCGGCTGGTGGGCGACGGCGTAGCGCAGGCCGTTGATGGTGGACATCACCACATCGCTGCGGCCCTGCCGGAGGGAGGACCAGAGCGCACCGTTCTCGTTGTACGTCTGCACCCGGTACTCCTTCTCGCCGGCGTCCCCGCACACGTGCCGGTTCTCCTCCAGCGTGGCCTCGAAGGTGGTGCCCGCGCCGGTCGCCACGTTCAGGCCGCACAGCTGCTTCAGGTCGGTGACCTCGGACAGCTCGCTGTCCTCGCGGGCGGCGAAGCCCTGGCCGTCGTTGACGTAGGTGACGAAGTCGATGGTCCTGCGCCGCTCGTCGGTCACGCCGAAGTTGCTGGCCCCGACGTCGTACTTGCCGCTGTCCAGGGCCGGCAGGATCGCCTCGAAGGAGGCCGTCCCGGTCTTCAGCCGGATGCCGAGCACCTTGGCCACGGCCCGGACGAAGTCCACGTCCTGGCCGGTCAGGGTCTTGCCGTCGGCCAGGTAGGCGGTGCCGGGCGGGGTGCCGCTGATGCTGACGGCGACGGTGAGGGCGGTGGTGCCGGGGGGCAGCAGCCGGGCGGCGGCCTCGTCCTTGCGGATGCCGGAGACGACGTCCGCGGTGGGGATCGCGTCGGCCCCGGCCGCCGTGTCCGCCGCGTCGCCGGTGCCCGAGCCGCACGCGGTGAGCAGCAGCGAGGCCGAGGTGATCAGGGCGAAGGGGACGAAGTGGCGAGAGCGGGCGTGCGTGGGCGTACGCATGGGAGGGCGGTCTCCTGGAAGCAGGGAGGAAGGCAGGCGCGAGGGGAGGGGTGCGCGTGTGAAGGCGGAGAAAGGAGAAAGGTGACGGGAGAAACGCCGGGGGCGCCCCGCCCGGATCAGGGCGTCGGGGCGCGCAGGGGGTCAGCTCAACAGGAAGAGGACCACACGCGACCGAAGTCGATGTGGGAGCGCGTGACCAGCCACTGCTGCGGATGCATGGGCCAAGTGCAACAGGCATCCGGTTCCGCGTCAACCGAGTTGAGATGTACGGCTCACAGTGCGGACAGCCTTGACAGCGGGCGGAAACGCCCCCGTAGTCTCGAAGGGCGGCCCTGCTGAGGGGCTCGGCCGCGCCGGCGCCGTACGGCGCCGTCCCGTGTGAAGGCACCCGCCGTGTCCGACCGACCCGACGTCACGGAGCCTTCACATGCCCTCCGACACCCTCGCCCAGGCCGCCGCACCGGAGATACCGCGGAAGGCGGACTCCCCGCGGATCGTCCCCCGGCGCCGCTACGGCCAGTGGACGGCCGCCGCCGCCGTCCTCGTCCTGCTCGCCCTCGCCGTCACCTCCGTACTGCGCAACGAGGCGTTCCAGTGGGGTGTCGTCGCCGACTACTTCACCTCGGCCTCCGTGCTGCGCGGCCTGTGGCTCACGCTCTGGCTGACCGCGGTGGTGATGGTGCTGGGCTTCGCCCTGGGCACCCTGCTCGCGGCGGCCCGGCTGTCCGCCAACCCCGTGCTGCGGAGCGTCAGCTGGGGATACGTCTGGCTGTTCCGCTCGATCCCGATCCTGGTGCAGCTGCTGCTGTGGTTCAACATCGGTGCGCTGTACCCGCACATCCTCGGCGTCAGGACCGTCGACCTGCTCGGCCCGGTCGCCGTCGCGGTCATCGGCCTGACCCTGCACGAGGCCGCGTACGCCGCCGAGGTGGTGCGCGGCGGCGTCCTCTCCGTGGACCGCGGGCAGATCGAGGCCGCGCAGGCGCTCGGCCTGAGCCGCCGGCGCCGCTGGTGGCGGATCGTGCTGCCGCAGGCGATGCGCTCCATCGTGCCGCCGGCCGGGAACATGCTGATCGGCACCCTCAAGGGCACCTCCATCGTCAGCGTCATCGCGGTGCAGGACCTGCTGTACTCGACGCAGCTCGTCTACCACCGCACCTACCAGGTCATCCCCCTGCTGATGGTGGCGACCGTCTGGTACACCGTGGTCACCTCGGTGCTCGGCGCCGGCCAGTTCTACGTCGAGAGGCACTACGCCCGCGGCACGGAGCGCACCCGATGACCGGACGGTCCCTGGTGATCGTCGGCGCCGGGCCGCGGGGGACCGGCCTGCTGGAGCGCATCGCCGCCAACGCGCCCGAGCTGTACGCCGGTCCGGGCCTGGACATCCACCTCGTCGACCCCTACCCGCCGGGCCCCGGCCGCATCTGGCGCACGGCGCAGTCGCCGCTGCTGTGGATGAACTCGCACGCCGAGGACATCACGATGTTCACCGACGAGACGGTGGACCTGGCCGGCCCCGTGCGCCCGGGCCCCACCCTGCACGAGTGGGCCGGCATCGACGGCTCCGCCTTCGCCGGCCGGCGGCTGCAGGGCGCCTACCTGCGCTGGGTGTACGACCGCGCCGTGGCCGCCCTGCCCCCGGACGTCACCGTCCACCACCACCCGCGGCGGGCCCTGCGGGTCGACGGACCCCGCGAGGGCCGCCAGCGGGTGTGGCTGGAGGGCCGCCCGCGCCCGCTCCTCGCCGACGCCGTGGTGCTCACGCTCGGCCATCTCGACGCGGAACCCGACGACGAGCAGCGGGAACTGGCCCGGTACGCCCGTGAGCACGGCCTGGTGCACATCCCGCCGGACTTCACAGCCGACACCGACCTGTCCGGGCTGCGGCCCGGCGAGCCGGTCCTCGTGCGCGGCTTCGGGCTCGCCTTCGTCGACCTGATGGTGCTGCTGACGGAGGGCCGCGGCGGGCGCCACGACGGGGACACCTACGTCCCGTCGGGGCGGGAGCCGGTGCTGTACGTCGGCTCCCGGCGCGGGGTGCCGTACCACTCGAAGATCGGCTACGGCCTCGACGGCGAACGGCCGCCGCTGCCCCGGTTCCTCGGGCCGGCCGAGGTGGAGGCGCTGCTCGCCCGGCCCGGGGGTTTCGACTTCCGGCGGGACGTGTGGCCGCTGGTGGCGAAGGAGCTGGGCTTCGCCCACTACCACCGCCTGTTCACGGCCCACCCGCGGCGGACGCGCATCGCCTGGAGCACCTTCGAGGAGAAGTACGCCGCCGCCGGCCCGGCCGAGCGCGCGGCCCTGGTCGAGTCCGCCGTGCCCGATCCCGCCGACCGCTTCGACCCGGCCGCCCTCGACCGCCCGCTGGCCGGGGTGCGGTACGGCTCCCACGAGGAGCTCCAGGAGGGGATGCGGGCCTACATCGAGCACGACCTGCGGCGGCGGCACGACCCGCGGCACAGTCCCGACCTCGCCGTCTTCCTCGCCCTGCTCTCCGTCTACGGCCAGCTGGTCCGGCTCGGGGACGTCGGCCCCTGGTGGCACGGCTTCTTCAGCTACCTCGCCTCCGGGCCGCCCGGTCCCCGGCTGCGGCAGATGCTAGCGCTGTCCCGGGCGGGGGTGCTGCGGTTTCTCGGCGCCGACATGACCGTCACCGCCGAGCACGGGGTGTTCCGGGCGTCCGGCGCCACCGTGCCCGGCGCCCGCGTCGAGGCCCGGGCGCTGGTCGAGGCGCGGCTGCCGCACCCCACCGTCGAGCGGACCCGGGACGCGCTGCTGCGGGAGCTGCACGCCGACGGGGCCGCCGTGACCCCCGACGGGCTGCTGGCCGTCGACCCCGCCGACGGGCGCGTCCTGGACCGGGCCGGGCGGCCGCACCCGCGGCGGTTCGCGCTCGGCCCGCACACCGACGCGCGCGGCTCCGGCGCGTTCACCCGGCCGCGCACCGGCGGACCGGCGTTCCGGCAGAACGACGCCACCGCGCGGGCCGCGCTGCTGCTGCTGCGGGAGACGGCCCGCAGGACGGCCGCGTAGCACGGCCGCCGCACGGCCGGTCCGCCGCGCGGCTGCGGACCGCGAAGCAACCACCACGCAACCACCACCAGGGGACTCCCGCGATGAGCGTCATGGTCGACATCCGATCCGTCCACAAGAGCTTCGGCTCCCTCGACGTCCTCAAGGGCGTCGACCTCACCGTGCGCACCGGCGAGGTCACCGTGATCCTCGGGCCCTCCGGCTCCGGCAAGTCGACACTGCTGCGCGCCGTCAACCACCTGGAGAAGGTGGACCGCGGCGCGATCACCGTGGACGGCGCGCTGGTCGGCTACCGGCGCTCCGGGGACAGGCTGCACGAGCTGCGCGAGCGCGAGGTGCTCAGGCAGCGCACCCGGATCGGCTTCGTCTTCCAGAACTTCAATCTCTTCCCGCACCTCACGGTGCTGGACAACATCACCGAGGCGCCGGTGTCCGTGCTGAAGCGGCCCCGGAAGCAGGCCGCGGAGCACGCGCGCCTGCTGCTCGACCGGGTGGGGCTCGCCGACAAGGCCGGCGCCTACCCCCGGCAGCTGTCCGGGGGCCAGCAGCAGCGGGTGGCCATCGCGCGGGCGCTCGCCCTGGAACCGAAGCTGCTGCTCTTCGACGAACCGACCTCCGCGCTCGACCCCGAGCTGGTCGGCGAGGTCCTCGACGTCATCAGGGACCTGGCCGCCCGGGGCACCACCATGATCGTCGTCACCCACGAGATCGGGTTCGCCCGCGAGGTCGCCGACACGGTGGTGTTCATGGACGACGGGCGGATCGTCGAGCAGGGCGCCCCCGGTGACGTACTGGACCGCCCGCGGCACGACCGGACGCGGGCGTTCCTCTCCAAGGTGCTCTGAACACGGAAAGGTTTCCCCCGATGACCTCCTCGCCCGGCCGGGCGCTGCTGCACCTGGCCGCCGCCGTCGGCCGGCGGCCGGCGCACGACGCCGGCTCCCCCGTCGAGCCGGTCCGGCTCGCCGAACGGGGCGCGCTCGACTTCGTCACGCTCGACGACGGCTGCGCCCGGCCCGGTCCCGACGCGCTCACCGCCCTGGCCCGGGCGGCGTCCGCCACGCACCGGGTCGGCCTGGTGCCCACCGTCCCCCTCACGCACACCGGGCCCTGTCACGTCCGGGCGGCCGCCGCGGCCCTGGACCGGATCGGCCGCGGCCGGGCCGGCTGGCGGATCGAGGCGTCCGCCACCGAGGACGAGGCCCGCCTCCTCGACCCCGGCGGCGGACCCGCACGGGCGCCGGGGCGGGAGGCGGACGAGGACACCGGCGCCGCGGCCGGGCCGCGGGACGGCCGGGAGGACGGCGCCCGGGTCCGGGACGCGGCCGCCGGCCGGGACGAGCCGGACCACGTCGGCTCCGCCTTCCCGGCCGAGGACTTCTCGACCGCGCCGCGGCCCTCGCGGGGCCGTCCCGTGCGGGTGGCCGACGCCACCGAGGAACCCGCCCGGCGGGTCGCGGCCCGGTACGCCGACGTGGCCCTGGTCCGGGCCGTGAGCCTCGCGCACGCCGACTCCGTACGGGCCGGACTGCGCGCCGACGCCGCCCGGTCCGGACGCGACCCCGACGGGCTGCGGATCCTCGCGAGCCTCGTCGTGGACCTCGGCGGCGGCGAGCACGCGGCCGAGCCGGGGCACGGCGGGGGCGGCCCCCGGCCCACCCCGCGGGGGCCGCTGTACCGCGGCGGCCCCGTCGACCTCGCGGAGCTGATCGCCGACTGGCACCGGCGGGGCGTGGTCGACGGCTTCCACATCGTCCCGGCGGAGCCGCACCGTGACCTGGAGCGGCTCGTCAACGGCACCGTGGCCCTGCTGCAGCACCGGGGCCTGTTCCGCACCTTCTACCCGGGCGGCACGCTCCGGGACCACCTGGGCCTGGCCCGGCCCGCCGACCGCTGCGTCGTGACCGGGGGAACGTCATGACGGCGGGCGGGTCCGGCGGCCGGAAGCCGCTCACCGGGCACCTCCGTCCCGGGCCGCGCGCCGGGGGAGCCGGAGGGCCGCGGGGGCCGGGCGGACCGGGGGAGTCGCGGGGGCCGGAAGACCGCAGGAACCGGAAGAGAGGAACCGATCCCATGACGGACGCGTCCGACGCGTGGCGGCAGTGGCACGAGGACCGCGTGACGACGGTGTCGGCGCCCCACGGGCCGCTCGCGCTGACCGGCACGTACTGGCTGGAGGACCATCCGGACGGCCGACTTCCGGGCATCCCCGGAACCTGGACGGCCGACGGCGACGCGGTGCTGCTGGCGGCGGCCGGAGCGGACGGCCTGACCGTGGACGGCCGCCCCTTCGCCGGTGAGCTGAGACTCGCGGCCGATCCGGGACCGGCGAGCGGGGCGCGGGTGGCGTACGGCGAGCGGCGGCTGGCCGTGCTGGTCCGCGAAGGCGCCAGGGGCGTGCGCGACTTCGACCCGGACGCCCGGGCCCGGCGGGCGTTCCGCGGCATCGACGCCACGCCGTACGACCCGCGCTGGTCGGTGCCGGGCCGCTTCGTCCCGTACGGCACCGGCCGCACCGTGCGCGTGCCCAACGCGGACGGGCGGGAGCGCGGGCTCGGGCTCGCCGGCGAGCTGGTCTTCCCCCTGGCCGGGCGGGAACGCGTGCTCCGGGTGGGCGTCGAGGACGACGGCTCGCTGTGGGCCGTGTTCGCCGACGCCACCAGCGGAAGCAGCAGTTACCGCTTCCGGTTCCTGCGGCCCGCCGCGCCGGACGCCGCGGGCCGTACGACGGTCGACTTCAACCGCGCCCTGCTGCCGCCGTGCGCGTTCGCCGACCACTTCCTCTGCCCGTTCCCACCACCGGGGAACACGCTGGACGTCGCCGTCGAGGCAGGGGAACGCACGCTGCTCTGAGGCAATCTGCGCCGGTTTTCACCCGAACGATGGACAATTCGCACAGGTGGCTCAAAGATTGACGGCCGAAAGGCGCCCTTGCGTCCGTCGGCGCCGCAGCCGAATACTCCCCCACAGCGCTTGTCAGGGGCACGGCTTGTCCGGAATCCGGACGACCGGGCCCTCCGACTGCGCCTCACGGGCCCACAACCCCACGAGGGCCCCCGACTTCCCCTGTGGAGGAACGAAAAGTGAGGATCAAGCGCACCACCCCCCGCAGCGGTATCACGAGACGGACTCGGCTGATCGCCGTCTCCACCGGCCTCGTGGCCGCAGCAGCGATCGCGGTCCCCAGCGCGAACGCGTCCGACACACCCACCACCTTCAGCTCCGCCGAGCTCAAGAGCGCCAGCGGGTCGGTGCTGAAGGCCGACATCCCGGGCACCGCCTGGGCCGTCGACAGCAAGACCAACCGCGTCCTGGTCACCGTGGACAGCACGGTCTCCAAGGCCGAGATCGCGAAGATCAAGCGCCAGGCCGGGGCGAACGCCGACGCGCTCACCATCAAGCGCACCCCCGGCAAGTTCAACAAGCTGATCCAGGGCGGCGACGCGATCTACTCGAGCAGCGGGCGCTGCTCCCTCGGCTTCAACGTCCAGGCCAGCAACGGCACCCAGTACTTCCTGACGGCCGGTCACTGCACCGCCGGCTCGAGCACCTGGTACTCCAACTCCGCCCGCACCACGGTCATCGGCTCCACCGCCGGCTCCAGCTTCCCGGGCAACGACTACGGCATCGTGCGCTACAGCGGGTCCGTCAGCCGGCCCGGCACCGCCAACGGCGTGGACATCACCCGCGCCGCCACGCCGAGCGTGGGCACCACCGTCATCCGCGACGGCTCCACCACCGGCACCCACAGCGGCCGGGTCACCGCGCTCAACGCGACCGTCAACTACGGCGGCGGCGACGTCGTCTCCGGCCTGATCCAGACCACGGTCTGCGCCGAGCCCGGCGACTCCGGCGGCTCGCTCTACGGCAGCAACGGCGTGGCGTACGGTCTGACCTCCGGCGGCAGCGGCAACTGCACCTCCGGCGGCACGACCTTCTTCCAGCCCGTCACGGAGGCCCTGAGCGCCTACGGCGTCAGCATCTACTAGGCCCACCGGGTCCCAGGTTCACCAGCCGGCCGGATACGCCGTGCCCACCGGGCGTTCCGGCCGGCGGCCGACAGCGGTCGAGCCCCCGCACGCGGATGCGTGCGGGGGCTCGACCTCGTCCGGAGGCGGGGCGCCACCGCCAGGAGCACCCGGGGCACCCGACTCGGCTCCGGAGGCACCGGCCGTCTCCTGCCCCCCGCCCGGACACGGCCCCCGCAGGGAGCGAATCCGGCCAGGGACGGATCGCACGGAGCGCCCGCGGACCGCCCGCCCGTGATACGCGCAGCGCGCATCCGCCCGACGCGACCGGGCGCGGCCGGAATGCGGGGCGCGTGCGCCGCGCCCCGTACGCACTCCACGCGCGTCCCGGAGTCGACCTTGTGCGCTCCCCGCCAGCCCCGGAACAGTGGATGCCGTCCGGCCGGCACGGACGCGGCGTTCCCGCGACCTCCGTCGCATGCCGCCCCGTGTCCGGACGCCTTCCGGTCCATAGGGTTCCCACCCTCTTCCCGGACCGACCCCCCACAGGAGGACGTGAGTTGAAGCACCGGCGCACACCCGGGCGGCGGGCGGTCGTGGCGGGCACGGGCATCGCCGCGCTGCTCGCCGCGGAAGTCACCTTCCGAACCGCGAACGCGAGCGAAGTCCCCGAGGCCCCCGCGCCCGGGACCCTGTCGGCCACGGCGGCCTCGAAGCTCGCCTCGAAGCTCACCGAGGACCTCGGCGCCGCCGCGGCGGGCACGTACTACGACGCGGCGGCGGGAAAGCTCGTCGTCAACGTGCTCGACGAGACCGCCGCCCGGACCGTCGAGGAGGCGGGGGCCCGGCCCAGACTCGTCGGGAACTCCCTCGCCGACCTGAGGAACGCCCGTACCGCCCTGCGGCGGGACGCCACCGTTCCGGGCACCTCCTGGGTGACCGACCCGACCGCCAACAAGGTCGTCGTCACCGCCGACCGCACGGTCTCCGCGGCGGAGTGGGCCAAGCTGGCCGAGATCGTCGACGGCCTCGGCGCCACGGCCGAACTCAAGCGCACCGAGGGGGAGTTCAAGCCCTTCATCGCGGGCGGTGACGCCATCACCGGGGGCGGCGGGCGCTGCTCGCTCGGCTTCAACGTGGTCAGGGACGGCGAGCCGTACTTCCTGACCGCCGGTCACTGCACGCGGTCCGCCGCCATCTGGTCGGACTCCGACGGCGACGTCATCGGCCGGACCGAGACGTCCAGCTTCCCGGGCGACGACTACGGCCTGGTCAGGTACACCGCCGACGTGGACCACCCGAGCGAGGTGAACCTCCACGACGGCTCCGCGCAGGCGATCACCGGCGCGGCCGAGGCCGCCGTCGGGATGCGGGTGACCCGCAGCGGCTCCACCACCGGGGTGCGCTCCGGCACGGTCACCGGGCTGGACGCCACCGTGAACTACGGCAACGGCGACATCGTGAGCGGCCTCATCCGGACCGACGTCTGCGCCGAACCGGGCGACAGCGGCGGCCCCCTCTTCTCCGGCGACGACGCCGTCGGCCTCACCTCCGGCGGCAGCGGCGACTGCGCCTCGGGCGGGGAGACCTTCTTCCAGCCGGTGACGGAGGCGCTGTCCGCGACGGGCACCCGGATCGGCTGACCCGCGGACCGGACGCGCGTCCCGCCCCCGCGCACGGGGCGGGACCCGCGCATGGTGGGGACTTGCGCGTGGTGGGGACCCGCGCGCGGGCGGCTGCCGCGCGGCGCGGGGCCCGCGTGACGTGGCCGGCCGCCCGCCCGCCGGGCACCCGGTCACCGTCCCCGGCCGGGTTTCCGCCGGGAAGCGACGGCGCTCCGGGGCCCGTCCGGCCCGAGCCGCCGGACCGGCCCGGGCGCATCGTTCAGCGGGCGTGCCGGCCGCCGCCCGCCGCGCGCCGGCGCACCGAGGCGAACAGCGCCGCCGCACCGAGCGCCAGGGCGGCGGCGCCGCCGGCGGCGAGGTACGGGGTGCCGCCGTCACCGCCGGTCTCGGCGAGGCGCGCCGCGGCACCGGCCGCCTTCGGCTGGTTCGGGGCGGAGCCGTCCGCCGGGGCGGCCGACGCCCCGCCGGTGCCGGTGCCGTCGTCGGTGCCGGTGCCGGTGCCGGTCGCGGAACCGCCCGTGCGGGCCGCGGGTGCCGTCGGATCGGTCGTCGTGCGGGCGTCGTCGTCGCCGTGGCCGTCGTGCTCGATCGTCGACTTGCCGGTACCGGCCTCGATCTGCTCCTCGGAGGGGGCGGAGGCCGTCGGGGCCGGGGCGGAGCCGCCGCCCGCGGCGCCACTGCCGCCGAACGTCACGTCCGAGCAGGAGTAGAACGCCTCCGGGCTGTCCGAGCGCTGCCAGACCGCGTACAGCACGTGCCTGCCGGAGCGCTCGGGGAGCGTGCCGGAGAACCTGTAGGAGCCGCCCGCGGCGACCGGGTCGGTGACGGTCGCCACCGGGTCGGCCAGGTCCAGGTCGCCCCAGCCCAGCGGCCGGGACGGGTCGTAGCCGGGCTTGGTCAGATAGACCGTGAAGGTGCCCTTGTGCGGGGCGGTGACGCGGTACTCGAAGGTGTACGAGCCGCTGCGCACCTCCGTCGCGGGCCAGTCGGCGCGGGCCAGGTCGAGCCCCTTGAACTCCTCGTTGCCCGCGCTGCACAGCTTCCCGTCCGGGATCAGCTCCCGGTGCCGCCCGTTCGCGTCCCCGATGCGGATGCCGTTCCAGTCGTAGAGCGCCTGGGTGCCGCCGGCCGCGACCGCCGCCCGGCACGCGGCCGACGCCGGGCTCTCCGGCCCCTCGGCGTAGCACTGCGAGACCCGGCTGACCGGGTCGCCCATCGATCCGTGCGCGGACGCGGGCGCGGCCAGCGCGGTGAGGGCGAGCGGGACGGCGCCGACGGCGGCTGCGACGGCGGCGGCCTTGCGGTGTGCGGGCATGGGGAACTCCTCGAAGCGGTCGCTGGATCGCGTGGGCCGAAACCCGTGGAAAGACCGGAACCCGTGGGGGGCGATCAGCAAACTAGCCCCGGAGAACCGTGAAATCGCCTGCCGAGGGCGGCGGGAGGAGATCCTTATGGTCGCGTTAAGGGAGCGCTCAGCCTGGGCTCAGGCAGCCGCCCGCGCGCGGTCGGACGGCCGCCGTTCGCGGTGGGGTGAGGAGGAGATCCGGCCGGCGCCGCGGCCGCCTCCGTCACCGCGTGCGGCCGTGCCGGTACGTCCGGCGACCGCGCCCCGGCCCGGTCAGCCGTCCGGCCACCAGGTGCGGGCGATGTCCTCGCGGACCTCCGGACGTCCGGCGGGGCGCTCGTCGGCCTCCTCGCGGACCCGGCGGGCGTCCGTCTTCTTCAGGGGCTTGCGGACGGTCACACGGCGCATGGCTGCCTCCTTCGGGATCACCGGGTTCCGCGTTCTCACAGAGGTAGACCCGTTTCGCGGGAGTTCCTCGTCGCCCCGGTTCCGCCGGGACGGCTGCCCCGGGCCGGGAGGGCGGCTCGTGCCGGCCGAGCGGTACGCGGCGGCGGTGGGGCGACGACACGGCGGAGCGGACCTCAGGCCAGCAGCGCGGCGAAACCGTCGCCGCGGGCCAGCGCCTCCAGCTCGTCGAGCGCCGCCGCCGCGGCGGCCGCCGCGGCGGGATCCGTCCGCGCGAGACCGCTTGCGGCGAACTCGTCCTCGTCCAGCCGCCGTACGTCCGCGCCGTCCGCGGAGCGCCACAGGTCCAGGTCGAGGTCCTCGACGACCAGCTCGGTGCCCAGGAGCGCGGCCGGGCGGGTGATGTCGCAGTACCAGCCCTTGACGGCGCCGGTGGCGGCGCGGACCTCCTTCACGGCGTACCACCGGTCGCGCCAGTAGTGCTCCGTGAAGACGTCGCCGGCCTCGAAGCGGACGAAGCCGAAGTCGCGGACCGCGTCGCCGGCCCAGGGGGCGCGGACGGTGACGCGGGCGCCGTCGTCGGCCAGCAGCTCGGCCGGATAACGGATCTTCGTACGGCCTCTCTTGACGAGGACGACCTCCAGGAACCGTGCCCGGTCAGCCGAGTTCACGGACATACCGCACCTCCGTCGCGCAGATCTCGTACCCCAGCCGCCCGCTGACCGCGATCATCGGCCCGGTGCCGGTGTCGTTGCCCGTGAACGCCTCCGTGTACCCGGCGGCGCGGGCGCGGTGCAGGGAGTCGTTCTCGACGAGCCCGGCCAGGCCCCGGCCGCGGTGGGCGCGCACGATCACGGTCATGGAGGCGCACGGTACGCGGGAGTGCGCCCCGGGTGCCTCCGATTTTCGGGCCGGTGCGGGACAATCGGCCTGTGACCTTGAAGATCCACATCGACGGCGGCGGCACCGCGCCGTACGAGCAGCTGCGGGCGCAGATATCCGAACAGGCGCGGTCGGGGGCGCTGCCGGTGGGGTACCGGCTGCCGACCGTGCGCGGACTGGCCGAGTCGCTGGGGCTTGCCGCGAACACGGTCGCCAAGGCCTACCGGGCGCTGGAGGCCGACGGGGTGATCGAGACGCGGGGCCGGCACGGCACGTTCGTGGCCGCCGCCGGCACGGCCGCGGAGCGCGAGCTGGCGGCGGCCGCGCAGGCCTACGCCGAGCGGGCCCGCCGGCTCGGGCTCGGGCAGGACGCGGCGCTCACCGCCGTACGGGACGCCCTGCGGGCGGCGTACGAGGGGTAGCAGGAGCCCGGCAGGCCGGCGGAGGGGGCGTGTCCGGCGTCCGGGGCGCCCCCGTCCCCGCCGCCCGCGCCAGGCCCGCGAAGGCCGCCGCGCCGGCCACCGCCGTGCCGCCCGGGTACCGCGCTTCCCGCCGGTTGCCGTACGGCCGCCCGGACGTCCCGGCGAACGGGCCGCACCCCCGTCGAAGCACTGCCGGAGCGCTCCTACAGGTACAGTCCCGCCTCCGCCCCGCCCCGCGGCTCCGGCAGCGCGGCCGGCGACGTGCCGCGGCGCAGCGCGTACAGTTCCGCCAGGGTCGCGCCCCCGCGGCCGACGCCCTCCTCGCGGCCCAGCCAGTCCACCGCCTCCCGGCGGGTGAGCGGCCCGACCTCGATACGGGCCAGGCAGCGGCCGGGGCGGACCACGGCCGGGTGGAGGCGCTCCAGGTCCTCGTTGGTGGTCACGCCGACCAGGACGTTGCGGCCCTGCCCCAGCAGGCCGTCCGTCAGGTTCAGCAGCCGCGACAGCGCCTGGCCGGCGGTGTGCTTGGCCTCGCCGCGGATCAGCTCGTCGCAGTCCTCCAGCAGCAGCAGCCGCCAGCGGCCCTTGCCGGTGGGGTCCTCCTCGCCGATGGCGATGTCCATCAGATAGCCGACGTCGGAGAAGAGCCGCTCGGGGTCGAGGACGCAGTCCACCTGGCACCAGTCCCGCCAGGACCGGGCGAGCGTCCTGAGCGCCGAGGTCTTGCCGGTGCCGGGCGGGCCGTGCAGCAGGAGCAGCCGGCCCGCGATGTCCTCGGGGGTGGTCTTCATCAGGCGGTCCAGCGCGTCCGCGACCGGCGCGGTGTAGTTGGCCCGCACCTCGTCCCAGGTGCCCGCCGCGATCTGCCGGGTCGTGCGGTGCGGGCCGCGGCGCGGCGAGACGTACCAGAAGCCCATGGTGACGTTCTCCGGCTGCGGCTCCGGCTCGTCCGCCGCGCCGTCCGTCGCCTCGCCGAGGACCTTCTCGGCCAGCTCGGCGCTGGTCGCCGTCACCGTGACGTCGGCGCCCCGGTTCCAGCGGGAGACCAGCAGCGTCCAGCCGTCGCCCTCCGCGAGCGTCGCGCTGCGGTCGTCGTCGCGGGCGGCGCGCAGCACGCGGGCGCCGGACGGCAGCAGGGTCGCCCCGGCCCGTACGCGGTCGATGTTCGCCGCGTGCGAGTACGGCTGCTCGCCCGTCGCGAAGCGGCCGAGGAACAGCGCGTCGACGACGTCGGACGGGGAGTCGGAGTCGTCGACGGTGAGCCGGACCGGCAGGGCGTCGTGTGGGTTCGCGGACATGCCGCCATGATCCGGCACGCCGGCGCCGCCCGCACCCGTTTTCCGTGGTGCGCGCGGCGCCCGGGCCGGGTCAGGCACGGGAGCGCAGGAGGTGCCCGCGGGCCTGGCGGGCCCTGCGGACCACGGCGTAGCCCTTGGTCAGGACGCGGTCCCGGGCGAAGGTGCGGGCGATCGCCCGGCCCTCGACCAGCCGCCCGAACTCCTCCGCGCCCGTGCTGCGGCGCACGGTGACCCGGCGCAGGGCGTACGGCCCCTGGCTGCGGCGGGCCAGGTCGTTGCCGACGGCGAGCGCCTGCGCGTACCCCGTCTCGCGCACCGCCTGCCGCACCCGGCGGCTGGAGTAGCCGTACGGGTAGGCGAACGAGGCCGGCACGGTGCCCAGCTGGTCCGAGACGATCTCCTTGCACAGGATCAGCTCGGAGCGCAGCCGGCCGTCGTCGAGCTGGTCGAGCTGCGGGTGGGTGTGGCTGTGTCCGCCGATCTCGACGCCCGCGCCGGCCAGTTCGCGGACCTGGTCCCAGTCGAGCATGGTGTCCAGGCCGCCCCCGGTGTCGTAGGGGCCCCGCAGCCAGCCGGTCGAGACGAACAGCGTGGCCGGGAAGCCGTGCTTGGCGAGCACGGGCAGGGCGTGCCGGTGCACGCCCTCGTAGCCGTCGTCGAAGGTGATCAGCACCGGCCGGGGCGGCAGCGGGCGGCCGGAGCGCCAGCGGGCCGCGAGCTCGGCCGTGCTGACGGGCGTGCGGCCGCGGTCCGCGAGGACCGCCATCTGCTCGGCGAACGCCTCCGGGGTCACCGACAGGGCGCGGGTGGCCTCGTTCGGGTCGGCCGCGACCGCGTGGTACATGAGGATCGGCACGGGCGCGTCAGCCATGCGCGCTCCCCGGCGCCGCCCCGTGCGTCCGCCCCGGACGCCCCGTCCCGAGCGGCGCCACCGAGAACGCGGCGCCGCCGCGGCGCGCCCGGACGCTGCCCACCAGGTACCCGCCCGCCGCCGCGACCACCCCGGCGACGATCGCGCCCGCCCGGCCCGCGCCGCCGGGCCGGGCCAGCAGGGCGTCCCGCAGGCCGCGCGCCACTCCGGCCGGCAGGACGCGCGTGGTGTACCGCCGTTCGGACTCGAGCCCCTTGCCGACGCCGACACTGCGCGCCACCAGCGCCTTCGACAGGCCCTCGGCGTAGGTGCGGGTGCGGAAGTAGCCGAAGCGCTCGCGCGCCTCGGGCACCCGGTGGTGGATCACCGCCCGGTCGTCGATGAGCAGCACCGCGTCGGGCCGTACCCGGCTGAGCCGGATGCACAGCTCGGTCTCCTCGCAGCCCAGCGGGCGCTTGTCGCCGTCGCGTCCGATGCCGGTGGCGAAGCCGCCCGCCGCGTCGAACGCGCTGCGCCGGAACGAGGCGTTCCCGCCGAGTACGTTGCGCACGCGCACCCGGCCGGGCGGCAGGCCGCGGTACGTGCAGCCCACCACCCAGTCGAACTCCTCGGGGAACCAGGCGGGCCGGCGTCCCGACGCCCAGATCGGCACCGTACGCCCGCCCACCGCCATGACGCGCGGGTCCGCGTACCCCTCGGCGAAGTGCTTCAGCCAGTCCCGCTCGGCCACGGCGTCGTCGTCGAGGAAGGCGACGACCTCGCCGCGCGAGGCGGCGATGCCGGTGTTGCGGCCGGCGGACAGGCCGCGGGGACCGGCGTTGGCGAGCACCCGTACGTCCCCGGCGTCCTTGTACTGCCGGGTCAGGCGGTCCCGCAGCGGCTCGTTGTGGTCGACGACCAGCAGCGTCTCCAGAGCCGGGCGGGACTGCGCCCGCACCGAGGAGACCGCGGCGAGGATGTCCTCCCAGCGGTCCTCGGTGTAGACGCAGATCACGACGGAGATGTCCGGACCGCTCAAGACACCTTCCCCCGGACCGTGTCGAGCAGGGGGGAGTGGGTGCGCGAACGGCTGCGCAGGGCGCGGCGGTTGGAACGCTCCTGGAGGATCACTCTGAGCACCCGCAGTCCGTCCCGCACGGCCCGCAGGTTGCTGGTGCCGTGGATGCGCAGGTATTCGTGGCTGGGGATCTCCTGCACCCTCAGCCCGGCCTTGACGACCCGGATGTTCATCAGGGTCTCCACCTCGAAGCCGGTGCAGTCGAGGTCGATCTTGTCCAGGCAGTGCCGCCAGAACGCGTTGTAGCCGTAGCAGAGGTCGGTGTAGCGGGCGCCGAACTTGCGGTTGACGACCGCGCACAGGACGCGGTTGCCGAGCCTGCGGATGAAGGTCATGTCGTCGGTGCCGCCGCCGTTGGCGAAGCGGGAGCCCTTGGCGAAGTCCGCGCCCGAGACCAGGGCGGAGACGTAGCTGACGATCTCCTGGCCGTCGGCGGAGCCGTCCGCGTCGACCATCACGATGATGTCACCGGTGCACGCCTGGAAACCGGTGATCAGCGCGTCCCCCTTGCCCTTGCCGCGCTGCTCGACGACCTTGACGTCCGGCCACAGCTCCCGGGCGACCTCGACGGTGTTGTCGGTGGAGTTGCCGTCCACGAGGACGACCTCGTGGATCCAGTCGGGCAGCGTCTTGAAGACGTACGGAAGGTTCTCCGCCTCGTTCATGGCGGGGATCACCACGCTCACCGGCGGCGCGATGGCCAGGTGCGAGGAGACGGGCCGGTAGGCGCCGGCGGTGGACGGGTCGTGGCCCGTACTCGCCGGGCGCAGAACTGAGCTCATGAGTCTGGATCCCTCTCGTCCGGTGGGCCGCCCGCCCCCGGGCGGCCCGGCTTCGTGTCCGGTTCGAAAGGGGGGTTGTTCTCACCCTGGGCACGACGGGACGCAGTTGCGTCTCTGCCGGGTGAGCTGGCAAAGCAGGCCGGCTGCGGAAAACGGCAGCCGACCGCGCGGCACGACTCGGTCACAGTTGTGGTCACCGAGCACGGCACCCCCCTACCGCGCCCCGCCCGGGCCGTCGCGGTCCTTGAGCCCTCCCCAGAGCCGCTGACTGACGACCGGTGCGGGTGAGATGTATGACGATATTGACGATTGAAGCAGTATGACAAGGCTTGGAAAGAGGCATCAGGTTTTCACCGGTCTGCCCCTCCGGAACCGGTTCCTCCGGAATCGCGGGCTCCTTGCGGCCGACTTGACGCGTATGGCCTGCATGGAAACCTTTGCCCCCCGAAGCGCCGGATGCCGGGCTTCAATCTGTCGCAGCCCCGGGGAGGGCGTCAAGATGCCCTGGAAGCACGCGCCGGTCGCCGTGCGCCCCCCGCACGACCGTGCCCCGGAGGCGCAAGTGACCTCCGGGGCACGGGTTCAGGATCTGTGTGCTCGCGGGGTCACGGCACGATCTTCAGCAGCCGGTTGGGCGAGCCGGTGCCCGCGCTGGTGACCTTGCCGGTGGTCGCGCCGCTCACCAGGGCCGAGGCGACCTGTGCCGGGGTGGCCGAGGCGTGGTTCGCCAGGTAGACGGCGGCCGCTCCGGCGACGTGCGGGGTCGCCATCGAGGTGCCGGAGATGGTGCTGGTCGCGGTGTCGCTGGTGTGCCAGCCGGCCGTGATCGAGGAGCCCGGCGCGAAGATGTCCAGGACCGAGCCGTAGTTGGAGTAGCTGGCCCTGGCGTCGGTGCTGGTGGTGGCGCCGACGGTGATCGCCTCGGCGACCCGGGCCGGGGAGGAGGAGGAAGCGGTGGTGTTGCTGTTGCCGGCGGCGACCGCGTAGGTCACGCCGCTGGCGATGGAGTTGCGGACCGCCGTGTCCAGCGTCGTGGACACGCCGCCGCCGAGCGACAGGTTGGCCACCGAGGGGCCCGAGTGGTTCGCGGTCACCCAGTCGATGCCCGCGATCACGCCGGCCGTGGTGCCCGACCCGCTGTTGTTCAGCACCCGGACCGCCACGATCTTCGCCTTCTTGGCGACGCCGTAGGTCGAGCCCGCGATCGTCGTGGCCACGTGGGTGCCGTGGCCGTTGCCGTCGGAGGCGGTGGTGTCGCCGTCGACGGCGTCGTAGCCGTAGGAGGCCCGGCCGCTGATCTGCTGGTGGGTGATGCGCACACCGGTGTCGATGACGTACGCCGTCACGCCGCTGCCCGCGCTGTCCGGGTAGGTGTAGGTGCCGGAGAGCGGCAGGGAGGTCTGGTCGACGCGGTCCAGGCCCCAGGGGGCGTTGGACTGCGTGGTGTCCGCGAGCTGCACGCGCTGGTCCTGCTCGACGGAGGCCACGGCGGGGTCGGCGGCCAGCCGCTCGGCCTCGGTGGCGGAGAGGGTGGCGGTGTAGCCGTTCAGCGCCGCGCCGAACGTCTTCCGCACCGTGCCGCCGTAGCTCTTGACGAGGTTCTTGCCGGTCGCCGAGGAGGCCTTGAGGCCGGCGCTCTTCTTGAGCGTGACGATGTAGCTGTCCTTGACCGCCGTGGGGGAGCCGGCGGCGAGCACCGTGCCCTCGGCCGGGGCGGCGTGGGCGGGGAGGGCGGTGAGGGCGCCCGTGAGGGCGGCGGTGGCCAGGCCGGCTATCGCGGCGAGACGGATTCTGTTGCTCCGCTGGTGTGCCATTGCGGGGGAGTCCTCCTCCGGGCGACGCGCGTCTGGGTGGGGCGCGCGTGAAGTGGGGGTACGCGCGGGATCGCGCACACGGCCGGGGCGTCGCGTTCCGCTCCGGGCCGCAGTAAAGAGTCGTCCATCCGCGCGCCGGGCAGAAGAGAGTTGAGCACCCGTCAACGGATCTGTCATGAACACGTAATAAAAACAACGGTCGGCGCCTGTGCGGATCCGGGAACGGACGGAAAAGTCTTGGCATGGACACTTCCTGTCAACACGCGTAGCTGCTACGACGGTTGTGGCAGAGATCCTGCTCAAGGGAGGTTCCATGAGACGTTCCCGGCTTACCGGCTTCCTCGGCTCGCTCCTTCTGGCCGCCGCCACCGCTCTGGCCGGCGCCACGACGGCGCAGGCGTCCCAGTCCGCCGCGGCGGGCGGCTACGTGGCGCTCGGAGACTCCTACTCCTCCGGAGTGGGCGCGGGCGGCTACATCGGCTCCAGCGGCGACTGCAAGCGCAGCACGAGGGCCCACCCCTATCTGTGGGCCGCCGCCCACGCGCCCTCGTCGTTCGACTTCACCGCGTGTTCCGGCGCCCGAACGGGTGATGTCCTCGCCGGTCAGCTCGGTCCGCTCAGCACCGCGACGAGCCTGGTCTCCCTCAGCGTCGGCGGCAACGACGCAGGATTCGCCGACGTCATGACGACCTGTGTGCTCCAGTCCGACAGCACCTGCCTGTCGCGCATCTCCACCGCCCGGGCGTACGTCGACTCGACGCTGCCCGGACGGCTCGACAACGTCTACTCGGCGATCCGCTCCAAGGCGCCCAACGCCCGCGTCGTCGTCCTCGGCTACCCGCGCTTCTACCAGCTCGGCGCGTCCTGCCTCGGTCTCTCCGAGACCAAGCGGAAGGCGATCAACGACGCGTCCGACCATCTGAACACCGCGATCGCCCAGCGCGCCGCCCGGCACGGCTTCACGTTCGGCGACGTGCGCACCACCTTCGCCGGGCACGAGATCTGCTCCGGCAGCTCGTGGCTGCACAGCGTCAACTGGCTGAACGTCGGCGAGTCGTACCACCCCACCGCGGCCGGCCAGTCGGGCGGCTACCTGCCGGTCCTGGACAGGGCGGCCTGACCGCCCAGGGGGCGGGCGCGCCGGGTCGCCGGGCGGGCGCGCGCACCCGCTGCGGCTCGCGCGCACCCGCTGCGGCTCGCGCGCCCCGACGCGCGGCCGCGCTCCCTCGGACTCCTCGACGGCGGCGCGCCCCCGGCGGCGTCCGGCCCGCACCGGTCCGCGCCGTCACTCGCCGTAACCGCCGGGCCCGGTGAGGGGCCGGTGCGGCCCATCGATCGGACGGGTGTCCAACTCGCCCTGAAAAAGGGTGGATTCGGGGGGTGATCGTCAACCCCCTTGCGGGGAACGTTCGTCGTGTGACCGTGATACATGCGTGCCCCAGGGGGGCGATAGGGTTACTCTGCCCGGGCCGGGTGACTCGTACGGGTGGGGAGTGACATGGATCAGATAACAGTGCGCAACAGGGCCAGGGTCCCTGCGATCACCTGCGGGAGCAGCGCGACCAGCTCGCGCCTCGACCGTCACCTCTCGGTGCTGGCGGGCCCCGCCGTCCCGCGACGGGAGACGGTCGAGGCGACCTCGCTGATGCTCGAGCTGACCGCGCGTGGCACCGCACCCGACCACAGCGGCCGGAACGCGCGGGTCCGCCGGGTCTCGCTCTTCGCGCCGCTGCGCCGGCTGCGCCGTTCGCTGTTCGGCGGCAACTGAGGCCCGCGCCCCGGCAGTCACACCGTCCCGGCACGGCGCCGCGACTCGTCGTCCGTCATCCCCACGGCACGCAGCGGCGCTCCGGTGTGCTTCCGAGCGCGGGCGCTCCCCCGGTCGGTGCCTCGTTCCCCGCCCGGCACCGAGGGCTCCCCGCTGTCCGTGACCGCCGGATCCGGCGGACCGCGTGTCCGTCCGGCGGTCACCGCTCCCCGCGCGCGTACTGGCGTACGGCGAGCGGCACGAACACGGCCAGCAGCACGGCGCACCAGGCCAGTGACCCCATGAGCGGGTGCGCGACCGGCCACGCGCCCCCGTCCGTCCCCGGAGCGTTGCCGAACAGCTGCCGCAGGGCCGTGGCCACCGCGCTGATCGGATTCCACTCGGCGACCGCGCGCAGCCAGCCCGGCAGTCCCCCGACCGGGATGTACGCGTTGGACAGCAGCGGCAGCAGGAAGGTCGCGCCGCCCAGCTGGCCGGCCGCCTCCTCGCTCCGGGTCAGCAGACCGAGGAAGATCCCGGCCCACGTCGTCGCGAAACGGAACAGCAGCAACAGGCCGACGGCGCCCGCCGCTTCCAGCGCGCTCCCCTCGACCCGCCAGCCCACCGCGAGGCCCACCAGCAGAAACGGCACCAGCCCGGCAGCCGTGACCGCCACGTCCGCGACCGCCTGCCCCAGCGGGACGGCCGCCCGGCTCGTCGGCAGCGTGCGGAAACGGTCCGTCACGCCCCGGTGGACGTCCTGCGCGGCCTGGAACATGCCGGTCATGATCCCGTTCGCGGCGGTCGCCACCAGCAGTCCCGGCACCAGGAAGGACCGGTACTCCGCACCCGGCATCGCGAGCGCGCTGCCGAAGACGTAGCCGAAGAACAGCAGCATGCTGACCGGCATGGTCTGGGTCAGGATCAGCAGCCCGGGGTTGTTGCGCATCCGCCGCAGCTGGCGCCCCAGCATCGCGGTGCCGTCGTACGCCAGCATGCTCATGCGGCACGCTCCCGGCCGGTGGCGCCGTCGGGGGCGGGCCGCCCGCCGACGGTGAGCCGGAGGAAGACGTCGTCGAGGGTCGGGGGGCGCAGGCTCGCGTCGAGCAGCGGCACCCCCGCCGAGTCCAGCGCGCGCACCAGGTACGGGAGCGTGAGCGTCGGGTCCTTGGCGACCGCGCCGACGGCGTTGCGGGCCCGGTCGAACGACGGCTCGGCCCCGGTGAGCCGGTCGAGCACGCCCGCCGCCCGCGCCAGGGCGTCCGGGTCCGCGACGACGACCTCGGCGTACGCCCCGACGAGCGCCTTGAGCCGGGCCGGCGAACCGGTGTGCGCGATCCGGCCCCGGTCCATCAGCACGATGTCGTCGGCCAGCTGGTCGGCCTCCTCCAGGTACTGCGTGGTGAGCAGCACGGTCGTGCCCTCGGCGGCCAGGGCGCGCACCACCTGCCGGATCAGCGTGCGGCCGACCGGGTCCAGTCCGGTCGTCGGCTCGTCCAGGAACAGCACGTCGGGGCGGCGGACCAGGCTCGCCGCCAGGTCCAGCCGGCGCCGCATGCCGCCGGAGTAGCCGGACGCGGGCCGGTCGGCGGCCTCCGCCAGCCCGAAGCGGTCCAGCAGCTCCGCGACCCGCGCGGCCGGGTGGCGCACCCGGTGCAGCCGGGCGAACAGCCGGAGGTTCTCGCGTCCCGTGAGGTCCCCGTCGACCGACGTCTCCTGTCCGGTGACGCCGATCCTGCGCCGCATGGCCGCGGCCTCCCGCACGAGGTCGTGGCCGGCGATCCGGGCGGATCCCGCGTCCGGCCGTAACAGCGTGGTCAGCAGCCGTACGGCGGTGCTCTTGCCCGCCCCGTTGGGCCCCAGGATGCCGCAGACCGTGCCCTCGGCCACGGCGAGATCCAGCCCGCGCAGGGCGCGCACCTCTCCGAACCTCTTCTCGAGGCCCTCACTAAGTACAGCGTACGTAGTAGTCATGGGGTGACCATAGCGCATTACGTACGCTGTACGTAACTAGGATGGTCGCCGAGGTGATGACCGATGGCGGGCCGAGCGGCCGAACCCGAAGTGATCTGGGCGCGTCCCGAGCGCGCCGGCCGTGGACCGAGGCCGGCGTACCGCCGCGCCGACGTCGCGGCGGCCGCGGTGGGGATCGCCGACCGGGACGGTCTGGACGCGGTCTCCATGCGGCACGTCGCCGCCGAGCTGGGCTGCGGCACGATGTCGCTGTACAACTACGTCCCCCGCAAGGAGGACCTGTACGAGCTGATGGTGGACGCCGTCAGCGGCGAGCACGAGCTGTGGGAGCCGAGCGGCGACTGGCGTGCCGACATGCTCCGGGTCGCGCACCAGACCCGTGCGCTGATGCACCGCCACCCGTGGCTGCCGCGGCTGATGTCCCCGGTGTACGGCTTCAGCCCGAACGCGCTGCGGTACCTGGAGCACTGCCTGGCCTGCCTGGATCCGCTGGAGGCGCCGTACGGCACGAAGATGGAGCTGGTGGCGATGGTGAACGGCGTCGTGACCACGTACGTCGCCAACGAGCTGGCCACCGCCGAGCGCACCCGTTCGCTGCCCTGGTCGCAGGAGCAGGAGGACGCGGCGCGGACGGCGTACCTGGCCGGCCGGCTGGCGAGCGGCGCCTATCCGCGGATGGCGGCGGCGTTCGCGCAGGACGCGGGGCCGATCGATCTGGAGGCGGTGCTGGAGCGGGCGCTGACGCGGGTGCTCGACGCGTTCGACCCCGGAAGGTAGGCGCTCCCCCTCAGAGCAGCGCCAGCTGGCCCTCCGGCCCCTCCTCGCGGCCCTCCAGCACCGAGGCGGGCCGGCGCGCCGCGTCCGGCACCGGGAGCACGCCCGCCTCGCGCAGCTCGGCCGCCGTGACCGGGTCCGGAGCGGTCAGCTCCCGCTGCCGCGGGCGCAGTTCGGCGAGCAGCGCCAGGACCGTGATCAGCTCCAGCAGCTCCGACGTCCAGGTCTGCGGCCAGACGGCCGGGCGGATCGAGGCCAGGGTGCCCGGTTCGGCCGGCGCCGTGCGGACCGCGAACCACTGCTCCAGGACGCGGCCCTGGGCCGTCTCGAAGTCCCACGCCTCGGGCGGCACGGGGGAGATGCGGCCCTCGTCGAGGAACAGCGCCTCCTCGTCCCGGTCGTAGCGCAGGGTCAGGGGCCGGGAGGGCAGCGGGGCGCGGACGTACGGGCGGCGGCCGCCGGGGAGCCGGGGGCGCTCGCCGTCGCGCCGCATCAGCCACAGCATCCGGCGGCCCACCGCCACGCCCCGCGCCCACGCGCCGGCGTCCCCGGTGAGCGGGACGGCGCGGCCGGGGCCCGCCGTCGCCGTGATCCAGGCCAGGACGTCCAGCGGGGCGGGACGGGTGCCGAGCCGGGCGCCCAGGTGCTCCAGCAGGCCGGGCGCCAGGTTGGGTTCCGCGCCGCCGGGGCGGCGGTACAGGGGGCGGACGCGGCCGGTGCGCAGGAGGGGCAGCAGGGAGGTCGCGAGCAGCGCCGGGCCGGGGGCGTCGCTCTCCACGGCGAATATCTGGTGCTCGTCCGCCACCCGCCACAGCTCGGGCCGGGCCGCGTCGATCAGCCGGTGGTCGGGGATCAGCCACTGCTCGTCGAAGGGGGCGCGCAGCACCCGCACCGGCTCCGGACAGGGGCCCGCGGCGCGGACCAGCCGCTCGGTGCCGCCGGTCCGGCCCGGCAGCTGCCCGACCGCCGTGTGCAGCGTCCGGGAGCGCGTCGGCTGCAGCAGCGCCTCGCGGTCCGGCCCCTCGGCCTTCACCAGCGCGTCCCAACGGGCCTTCAAGGACGCCGCGTCGGGGGCCGCCGGCCAGCCCCGGCCGAGCCGCGGCGGTGCGACGGACCACGGCATGAGGTCCGCCAGCAGCGGAGCGTCGTCGTGCGTCACGCTGGGCATCGTACGGCCTGTCGAGGACCGGCGGGTCAGCCGGCGTCCAGGGTCACCGTGAAGGAGAAGCGGTCCCCCCGGTAGTGGATGACGGCCACGTCCAGGGGCCGCCCGTCGGCGTCGTAGGTCACGCCCGTGTAGTGCAGGATCGGGCTGAGCAGCGGCACGTGGAGCAGCCGCGCCGTCTCCGGGTCGGCGAGCCGGGCCTGGACGGTGTCCGTGATCCGGCCGATGCGCGCCCCCACGACGTCCCGCAGCACCTTGGTCATCGGCCAGCGCACCAGGTCCGCCGGGTCGATGCGGGCGGCCAGTTCGGGACGGACGTAGTTGCGGGCGTGGTTGGTCGGCTCGCCCGTCCGCTCGTCCCCGCGCAGCCGGTGGTACGCCGCCACCTCCGTCAGGTCCGGGAAGTACTCGGCGAGTTCCCCGGGCACCGGCGCCGCGCCGTGCTCCAGCAGCTCGGTCGTCATGCCGGACTGCTGGGCCACGATCGCGTCCACCGAGCCGAGCAGCCGCACCGGGGCGCCGCGCCGCGCCCGCGGCTCGATGAACGTGCCCCGCCGGCGGTGGCGGCTGATCAGCCCCTCGCCCTCCAGCTCCTTCAGCGCCTGCCGCATGGTCAGCACGCTCACCCCGTAGTGCTCCGCCAGTTGCTCCTCGGTGGGCAGCCGCAGCGGGTCCCGGGGCGAGCGGCCGAGGATCGAGGCGCGCAGCGACTGCGACACCTGGTACCACAGCGGCAGCTTGCGGTTCAGGACGATCGAGTCCGGGGCGAAGGAGGTCACGGCTGTCATCCGTACCGGTCGGGGAGGGTCAGCGCAAGGGGCGGAAGTGGCGCTCGAGGCCCCGCCACACCTCGTCGTAGCCCCGTTGCAGGTGCCCGGCCCGCGCCGCCTGCGCGGTCAGCGTCACCGGCCAGCGGGTCTCGAACATGAACGCCAGCCCGTCGTCGACCTTCTGCGGCTCCAGGGCGGCGGCGCTCGCCCGCTCGAAGGTCTCCCGGTCCGGCCCGTGCGCCGACATCATGTTGTGCAGCGAGCCGCCGCCGGGCACGAACCCCTCGGCCTTGGCGTCGTAGGCGCCCTCGATCAGCCCCATGTACTCGCTCATCACGTTCCGGTGGAAGTACGGCGGCCGGAAGGTGTCCTCGCCCACCAGCCAGCGCGGCGCGAAGACGACGAAGTCGACGCCCGCGAGTCCGGGGGTGTCGGACGGGGAGGTCAGCACCGTGAAGATCGACGGGTCCGGGTGGTCGTAGCTGATGGTGCCGAGCACATTGAAACGGCGCAGGTCGTAGACGTACGGCACAAGGTTGCCGTGCCAGGCGACCACGTCGAGCGGCGAGTGGTCGTAGACGGCCGTCCACAGGTTGCCGCAGAACTTGTTCACCACCTCCACCGGGCCCTCGACGTCCTCGTACGCGGCGACCGGCGCCCGGAAGTCGCGGGGGGCGGCGAGCCCGTTGGCGCCGATCGGGCCGAGGTCGGGGAGGCGGAAGGGGGCGCCGTAGTTCTCGCACACGTAACCGCGGGCCGAGGCGTCCAGCAGCTCCACGCGGAAGCGGACCCCGCGGGGGATCAGCGCCACATGGCCCGGCTCCGCGTGCAGCAGCCCGAACTCCGTGCGCAGCAGCAGCCCGCCGCGCTCGGGGACGATCAGCAGTTCGCCGTCGGCGTCGCCGAAGACGCGCTCCATGGAGGCGTTGGCGTGGTACAGGTGCACGGCCAGGCCGGCGCGCCGCGTGACGTCGCCGTTGCCGCCCAGGGTCCACAGGCCGGCCAGGAAGTCGGTGCCCTCGGCGGGCTCGGGCAGCGGGTTCCAGCGCAGGCGGTTGGGGTCGGGCACCGTCTCGGTGAAGGGCGCGGTGCGGAGCGTTCCGTTGCCGGTGCGGGTGAACGCCGGGTGCGCGGCCGAGGGGCGGATGCGGTACAGCCACGAGCGGCGGTTGTGCGCCCTCGGCTCGGTGAACGCCGTGCCGCTGAGCTGCTCCGCGTACAGTCCGAGCGGGGCCCGCTGCGGCGAGTTGCGGCCCACGGGCAGGGCGCCCGGCACGGCCTCGGAGCTGTGCTCGTTGCCGAACCCGGACAGACAGGCCAGCCCTTCGGCGGTCTTCCGTGCGTCCCCGCTCATGATCGCTGCTCCCTTGCCGCGCCCGATTCCTGTGCAGCACCGTAGGATTGCGTTTTCCCGGGCGCAAGAGGGGGGACGCGGACCGCTCCGGTCCTCCGGCGGGGAGCGCGGCGGACGTCGCCGCGCGGGAGCCGAAGCCGGAACCGGGCCCGGGGCGCCGGAGGCGAGGAGACGAACGGGGCGGGCATCGGTCCCCGTCCCAGGAGGCACAGTTCCCCGGACCGCGGCGGAGGGGCATCATGAAGCCCGTGCCCCACGCGACATCGCTACGCCGCGCGCCCGTGCAGCGGCGCAGCGCCGAACGGCTGAGCAGGATCCTCGACGCCTGCGCCGACCTCCTGGACGAGGTCGGTTACGACGCCCTGAGCACCCGGGCCGTGGCCCTGCGCGCCGGCGTCCCCATCGGTTCCGTCTACCGTTTCTTCGGCAACAAGCGGCAGATGGCCGACGCGCTCGCCCAGCGCAACCTGGAGCGCTACTGCGAACGCGTCGCCGAGCGGCTGGCGGAACGGGCCGGGGACGGCGGCTGGCGCGCGGCCCTGGACGCCGTGCTCGACGAGTACCTGGCCATGAAGCGCACCGCGCCCGGCTTCTCCCTCGTCGACTTCGGCAACCAGATCCCGGTCGGCGCCCGCCGCGCCGACCCCAACCACCGGGTCGCCGAGCGCCTGACACGGCTGCTCTGCGGCCACCTCGGCCGCGAACCCGACGAGGACCTGCGCCGCGCCTTCCTGGTCGCCGTGGAGACCGCCGACGCCCTCGTCCACCTGGCCTTCCGGGTCGCGCCGGGGGGCGACGACAAGATCGTCGAAGAGGCGCGGGAGCTGCTGCGGGCCTATCTGGCGCGGGTGCTGGACTGAGCGGCCGGACCCGGCCCGCTCCTCGAGGGCGGTCCGGGGCCCGCCGCACGGAGGGCGCGGTCCGCCGGACCGGCCGCCGGGCGACGCGGTCCGCCGCGGGCGGCCGAGCCCGCCCGGGAGCGCCGCGCTGGCCGAAAAGCCCACCGCGTTGACCTGAGCAAAGCTGTGACCAGCAGTTCTGCGCTTATTGCTCGCACGTCAACGTCTTGTTAACACTGCTTGACGGCACCTAACGTCATCGCACCGCCGGCCCTGGTGGGATGTTCAAGGGCGAACGTTAGGTATCCACTCATGCTGACCATCCTCGGCTTCGCCATGATCGCGACCTTCCTGGTCCTGATCATGGCGAAGAAGATGTCGCCGATCGCGGCACTCGTGCTGATCCCCGCGCTGTTCTGCGTGTTCGTCGGCAAGGGCGCCCACCTCGGCGACTACGTCATCGACGGCGTGTCCAGCCTCGCCCCCACCGCGGCGATGCTCATGTTCGCGATCGTCTACTTCGGTGTGATGATCGACGTCGGCCTCTTCGATCCGATCGTCCGCGGCATCCTCCGGTTCTGCAAGGCCGACCCGATGCGGATCGTGGTGGGCACGGCCCTCCTCGCCGCGATCGTCTCGCTCGACGGCGACGGCTCGACCACCTTCATGATCACCGTCTCGGCGATGTACCCGCTGTACAAGCGCCTGAAGATGAGCCTGGTCGTGCTGACCGGTGTCGCCGCCATGGCCAACGGCGTGATGAACACCCTGCCGTGGGGCGGCCCGACCGCCCGCGCCGCCACCGCGCTGAAGCTGGACGCCGGCGACATCTTCGTGCCCATGATCCCGGCGCTCGCCACGGGCCTGCTCTTCGTCCTCCTCCTCTCCTACGTCCTCGGCGTGCGCGAGCGCAGGCGGCTCGGCGTGCTGACGCTGGACGAGGTGCTGGTGGAGCAGAGGCGGAAGGAAGCGGAGCAGGAGACGGAGACCGTCCTGGTGGCCGCCGGCGCCGGCAAGGGGAGCGCGGGCGCGGGCGGCGCCGGCCCCGCAACCGGGGAGTCCGGCACGGGCGCGGCCGAGGACGAGGACGACTTCCCGGGGCTCGACCCGGACCGCCCCACCCTGCGTCCCCGGCTGTACTGGTTCAACGCGCTGCTCACGATGGCCCTGCTCACCGCCATGATCATGGAGGTGCTGCCGATCCCGGTGCTGTTCCTGCTCGGCGCCGCGCTCGCGCTCACCGTCAACTTCCCGCACATCCCGGACCAGAAGGCCCGCCTCGCCGCCCACGCCGACAACGTCCTCAACGTCTCCGGCATGGTCTTCGCCGCCGCCGTCTTCACCGGCGTCCTGCAGGGCACCGGCATGGTCGACCACATGGCCCGGTGGCTGGTGGACGTCATCCCCGACGGCATGGGCCCGCACATGGCCCTCGTCACCGGCCTGCTGAGCCTGCCGCTGACGTACTTCATGTCCAACGACGGCTTCTACTTCGGCATCCTGCCGGTCCTCGCCGAGGCGGGCGCCGCGCACGGGGTGTCGCCGGTGGAGATCGCCCGCGCCTCCATCGTCGGCCAGCCGCTGCACATGTCCAGCCCGCTCGTCCCGGCCGTCTACGTGCTGGTCGGCATGGCGAAGGTCGAGTTCGGCGACCACACCCGGTTCGTCGTGAAGTGGGCCGCCCTGACGTGCCTGGTCGTTCTCGGCGCGGGCATCCTGTTCGGCATCGTCTGACCTTCGACCGACGTCCCGGGAGGACACGACCATGAGGCCCGGCGGGAACCGGGGCTGGCTGCTCCGTCTGGTCATCGCCTTCGGCTTCGCCCAGGCGGCGGTGTCGATGGCCCGGCCCGCCGTCTCCTACCGGGCCCTCGCGCTCGGCGCGGACGAGCGGGCGGTCGGCGTGATCGCGGGTGTGTACGCGCTGCTGCCGCTGTTCGCCGCCGTACCGCTCGGCCGCCGCACCGACCACGGGCGGTGCGCGCCCCTGCTGCCGGCCGGCGTGGTCCTCGTCTCCGGCGGCTGCGCGCTGAGCGGCGCGGCCGGCTCCCTGTGGGCCATGGCCCTGTGGAGCGGGGTGATGGGCCTCGGCCACCTCTGCTTCGTGATCGGCGCCCAGTCGCTGGTCGCCCGCCAGTCCGCGCCGCACGAACAGGACCGCAACTTCGGCCACTTCACCATCGGCGCCTCGCTCGGCCAGCTCGTCGGCCCCGTCGCCGCGGGCGCGCTCATCGGCGGCCACGACATGGCGGGCAGCAGCGCGCTCGCCCTGCTCGCGGCGGGCGCGGGCGCGGCGGTCGCGCTCACCTCCCTGTGGCGCATCGAGCACCGCCGCACGGCGCCCGCGTCCCCCGCAGACCGGGGCGGGCGCGTCCCCGTCCACCGCATCCTGCGCGCCCGGGGCGTGCCCGCCGGCATCCTCATCAGCCTGTCGGTGCTGTCCGCGACGGACATCCTCACCGCCTACCTGCCGGTCGTCGGCGAGCACCGGGGCATCGCCCCCTCGGTCATCGGCGTCCTGCTCAGCCTGCGCGCGGCGGCCACCATCGCCTGCCGGCTGGTGCTCACCCCGCTGCTGCGGCTGCTCGGCCGGACGGCGCTGCTCACCGTGACCTGTCTGCTGGGGGCGCTGCTGTGCGCCGGCATCGCGCTGCCGGTGCCGGTGTGGGGGCTCGGCGCGATGCTGGCCGCCCTCGGCTTCTGCCTCGGCGTCGGGCAGCCGCTGTCCATGACGACGGTCGTCCAGGCGGCCCCCGACGGCGCCCGCTCCACCGCCCTCGCCCTGCGCCTGACCGGCAACCGCCTCGGCCAGGTCGCCGCGCCCGCCGCCGCGGGCCTGGTGGCGGGCGCCGCGGGCGTGGCGGCCCCGTTCGTGATGCTGGGCGCGCTGCTGCTGCTGTCGTCGGGGGTCACCCTGCGCTCCCCGGCGAAGCCGGCGGAGACGGCGGAGGCGGCGGAGGACGGCCGGGCCCCGTCGGGCGACGCCGCGCCGCCCGTCCGCTGAAGCGCGCCGCGGGCCGGGCCGGGCCCGGGCCCAGAATCCGATCGTCCGCTTTCTCACAGACCGGACCGGGGCGTCCGATCCCGCCCGGCGTCTTCCCCCGGCCGCGCGCATTCCGTTAACTTCCGTGACTCATACGCCTCATGCGACCGGCACGCGGCGTACCGCCACGGACACACCAGCGCTTCAGTGAGCCCCCGGGGGCATCTGCCATGACACGCGCCATCTCGCTGCACGACGTCAGCAAGACCTACGCACGCGGCCTTCGCGTGGTGGACCGGCTGTCGCTGGACATCGCGCCCGGCGAGTTCCTCGTCCTGCTCGGTCCCTCCGGCTGCGGCAAGTCCACCGTG
The DNA here is from genome assembly GCF_039533365.1 of Streptomyces glaucus. Taxonomy (NCBI): domain Bacteria; kingdom Bacillati; phylum Actinomycetota; class Actinomycetes; order Kitasatosporales; family Streptomycetaceae; genus Streptomyces; species Streptomyces glaucus. The sequence continues at coordinate 95,981 of NZ_BAAATK010000016.1, read as the reverse complement.
CTCAGAATGATCGCCGGCCTGGAGGAGATCACCGAGGGCGAGCTGCGGCTCGACGGCGAGTACGCCAACGACCTGCTCCCCGCCGAGCGCCGCATGGCGATGGTCTTCCAGAACTTCGCCCTGTACCCCAACATGACCGGCCGGGACAACATCGGCTTCCCGCTGCGCGTCGAGGCGCCGCGCGCCGACCCGCGCCCCCGCGTGGACGCCACCGCCCGCATGCTGGGCATCCAGGACCTCCTCGACCGCTTCCCGGGCCAGCTCTCCGGCGGCGAGCGCCAGCGCGTCGCCATGGGCCGCGCCATCGCCCGCCACCCGTCCGCCTTCCTGATGGACGAGCCGCTGTCCAACCTGGACGCCAAGCTGCGCAACCACTTACGGGCCGAGATCTCCCGGCTCACCCGGGAACTGGGCGTCACCACGGTGTACGTCACCCACGACCAGGGCGAGGCCATGTCGCTCGGCGACCGGGTCGCCGTGCTGCGCGGCGGCGTGCTCCAGCAGGTCGGCACCCCCCGCTCGGTGTACGCGCTGCCGCGCAACGTCTTCGTCGCCGCGTTCGTCGGCACCCCGCGCATCAACCTGCTGCGCGGCGTGGTCCGCGCGCCGCTCGACGGGGCGATGACCATCAGCCTGGGCAAGCAGTACCTGCGGCTGCCCGAACCGCTGTCCCGGGACCACCAGCTGCTCCGCGTCCAGCAGGGCCGCGAGGTCATCGTCGGCCTGCGCTCGGAGGCCGTCCGCATCGCCCGGCCGGAGTCCGCCCGCCCGGGCGAGGTACTGATCACCGGCCTGGTGGAGCACGTCGAGTTCCAGGGGCACGAGGTCCTCGTCCACTTCGACACCGGTTCCCGGCCCGCGGTCGTGCCCGAGCTGGAGGCCCCGCGCCCCGTCCCCGGGCCGCCCCGGCGCCGCCGACGGCAGGGCGCGGTGCTGGACCGGCTGCGGGAGCGGGCGGGCTCCCTGCGCGCCGGGCCGGTGGTGGTCCTGGACCATCCCGCGGACGCGGACGCCCGGCCCGCCCCGCCCGAGGGCCGCCTCCCCGGCGACCTCGTCGTCCGCACCTCCCCCGACCTCGACCTCCGGCACGGCATGCAGGTCCCGCTGCTCGTCGACCTCGCCCACCTGTTCGTCTTCGACCACGACGGCGAGCGGATCTGCCCCGCCCCGGCGCGCCTGCCCGACCTGGAGGAGTGAACCGGCCCCCGCGGGCACGGTTCCCTCTGGCGCATGAAAACTAACGCCGCTAGTTTATGACGCGGACGACGACGCCCGCCCGGGAGGAAGCGCGATGAAGCCACACGACGGCCTGTACCTCGACGGCGCCTGGCGCCCCGCCGCCGGCCGGGACGCGATCGAGGTCGTGAACCCGGCCGACGAGCAGGTGATCGGGCAGGTGCCCGCGGGCACCGCCGAGGACGTCGACGCCGCGGTACGGGCCGCCCGCGCCGCCCTGCCGGGCTGGTCCGCGACCCCGCCCGCCGAACGGGCCGCGCGCCTGGCCGCCCTGCGGGACGTCCTCGCCGCCCGCGCGGACGAGTTCGCCGAGACCGTCACCGCCGAACTCGGCGCGCCCCCGAAGCTCGCGCGGACCGTCCACGTGGGCGCGCCCATCGCGGTCGCCGGCTCGTACGCCGAACTGGCGGCGACGTACGCCTTCGAGGAGCGGATCGGCAACTCGGCCGTCCACCACGAGCCGATCGGCGTGGTCGGCGCCATCACGCCCTGGAACTACCCGCTCCACCAGGTCGTCGCCAAGGTCGCCCCGGCGCTGGCGGCCGGCTGCACCCTCGTCCTCAAACCCGCCGAGGACACCCCGCTCACCGCCCGGCTGTTCGCCGGGGCGGTGCACGAGGCCGGCGTCCCGGCCGGGGTGTTCAACCTGGTCACCGGCCTCGGCCCGGTCGCGGGCCAGGCCCTCGTCGAGCACCCGGGCGTCGACCTGGTCTCCTTCACCGGCTCCACCGCTGTCGGCCGGCGCATCGGCGCCGTCGCGGGCGCCGCCGTGAAGAAGGTCGCCCTGGAACTGGGCGGCAAGTCCGCCAACGTGATCCTGCCCGGCGCCGACCTGGCCCGGGCGGTCAACGTCGGCGTCGCCAACGTCATGTCCAACTCCGGCCAGACGTGCAGCGCCTGGACGCGGATGCTGGTGCACCGGGACCGGTACGACGAGGCGGTGGAGCTCGCCGCGACGGCCGCCGCCAAGTACGGCGACCGCATCGGCCCGCTGGTCAGCGCCCGCCAGCGCGAGCGGGTGACCGGCTACATCGAGAAGGGCGTCGCCGAGGGCGCCCGCCTGGTCGCCGGCGGCCCCGAGGCCCCGCGCGAGCGCGGCTACTACGTCTCCCCGACCGTCTTCGCCGACGTCACCCCGCAGATGAGCATCGCCCAGGAGGAGATCTTCGGCCCGGTCCTGTCGATCCTGAGGTACGAGGACGAGGAGGACGCCCTGCGGATCGCCAACGGCACGGTCTACGGCCTGGCCGGCGCCGTCTGGGCCGGGGACGAGGCGACGGCGGTGGCCTTCGCCCGCCGCATGGAGACCGGACAGGTCGACATCAACGGCGGCCGCTTCAACCCGCTGGCGCCCTTCGGCGGGTACAAGCAGTCGGGCGTCGGCCGCGAACTGGGCGTGCACGGCCTGACCGAGTACCTCCAGACCAAGTCCCTCCAGTTCTAGGAGAAGTGCCCGCATGGCTGTCCGCGCCGCCGTCCTGCCCGCCGTCGGCTCCCCGCTGGAGATCACCGGGATCGACCTGCCCGACCCCGGCCCCGGCCAGGTCCGCATCCGGCTCGCCGCCGCCGGGGTCTGCCACTCCGACCTGTCCCTGTCCGACGGCACCATGCGCCTGCCGGTCCCCGCCGTCCTCGGCCACGAGGGCGCCGGCACGGTCGTCGCCGTCGGCGAGGGCGTCACCCACGTCGCGCCCGGCGCCGGCGTGGTCCTCAACTGGGCCCCGTCCTGCGGCGCCTGCCACGCCTGCGGCCTCGGCGAGGTCTGGCTGTGCGCCAACGCCCTGAACGGCGCCGCCGGGGTCCACGCCCGCCGCGCGGACGACGGCACCGACCTGCACCCCGGCCTGAACGTCGCCGCGTTCGCCGAGGAGACGGTGGTGCCCGCGTCCTGCGTCCTGCCCGCCCCCGAGGGCGTCCCGCTCACCGACGCCGCCCTGCTCGGCTGCGCGGTCCTCACCGGCTACGGCGCCGTCCACCACGCGGCGCGGGTCCGGCCGGGCGAGACGGTCGCCGTGTTCGGCGTGGGCGGCGTGGGCCTGGCGGCCCTGCAGGCCGCCCGGATCGCGGGCGCGTCGCGGATCGTCGCCGTCGACGTCTCCCCGCACAAGGAGGAGCTGGCCCGCGCCGCGGGCGCCACCGACTACCTCCTCGCCTCCGACACCACGGCCCGCGAGATCCGCGCCCTCACCGGCAGGCAGGGCGTCGACGCGGCCGTGGAGTGCGTCGGCCGCGCGGTCACCATCCGCACGGCCTGGGACTCCACCCGGCGCGGCGGCCGGACGACGGTCGTCGGCATCGGCGGCAAGGACCAGCAGGTCATCTTCAACGCGCTGGAGATCTTCCACTGGGGCCGGACCCTGTCCGGCTGCGTCTACGGCAACTGCGACCCCGCGCGGGACCTCCCGGTCCTCGCCGGCCACGTCCGCGCCGGCCGCCTCGACCTCGCCGCCCTGGTGACCGAGCGGATCACCCTGGACGGCATCCCGGCCGCCTTCGACGCCATGCTGACCGGCAAGGGCGGCCGGGCGCTGGTGGTGTTCTAGGGTCCGCGCCCGGGCCCGGGCGCCGCCGGAGGCGACGGGCACCTCGCCGGCCGGCGCCGGCGCGCTCGCGGGTGCCGGCCGGGGCGGGCGCCCTAAACGGCCCGCCTCACCTGCTCGTACTGGCGCGCCAGCCCGTCCAGCAGCGCCGTCAGCCCGGTCTCGAAGGCCCGCTCGTCGATCTTCTCCTGCTGCTCGGCGAGCAGGTGGGCCTGCCCGAGGTGCGGGTAGTCGGCGGGGTCGTAGGCGCTCGCGTCGTCCACGAAGCCCCCGGCGAAGGAGCCGAGCGCGGAGCCCATGATGAAGTACCGCATCAGCGCGCCGATCGACGTGGCCTGGGCCGGCGGCCAGCCCGCGTCGACCATCGCGCCGTAGACCGCGTCCGCGAGGCGCAGCGCGGCCGGGCGGCGGCCGGGGCCGCGGGCCAGCACCGGAACGATGTTCGGGTGGTCGCGCAGGGCGGCCCGGTAGGAGACGGCCCAGTCGTGCAGCGCGGTCCGCCAGTCCCGGCCGTCCTCGAACATCGACAGATCGACCTGGGCGCTCACCGAGTCGGCGACCGCCTCCAGGATCTCGTCCTTGGTGCGGAAGTGGTTGTAGAGCGAGGGTCCGCTGACCCCCAGCTCCGCGGCGAGCCGTCGGGTGGAGACGGCCGCGAGGCCCTCCGCGTCCACCAGCGCACGCGCCGTCTCCACGATGCGGTCGGTGCTGAGCAGGGGCTTGCGCGGTCGGGCCATGGCGCACATAGTAGGGCTGCCACCAGAAACTAGCAGTGCTAATTTAAATGTACGGCTTTCAAGAGCCGTGATCCGAGGGGTGACCCGTTGTGAACCTGGAGCTCAGCGAGGAGCAGACCGCCGTCCGGCAGCTCGCCCGGGACTTCGTGGAACGGGAGATCGCCCCCCACGCCGCCGCCTGGGACCGGGCCGAGGAGGTCGACCGGGGGATCGTGAAGAAGCTGGGCGAGGTCGGCTTCCTGGGGCTGACCGTCGACGAGGAGTACGGCGGCTCGGGCGGTGACCACCTGGCGTACTGCCTGGTGACGGAGGAGCTCGGCCGCGGCGACTCGTCGGTGCGCGGGATCGTGTCCGTCTCGCTCGGCCTGGTCGCCAAGACCGTCGCCGCCTGGGGCAGCGAGGAGCAGAAGCGGCGGTGGCTGCCGGGCCTCGTCTCCGGCGCGTACGTCGGCTGCTTCGGCCTCACCGAGCCCGGCACCGGCTCCGACGCCGGCCGCCTCGCCACGCGCGCGGTCCGCGACGGCGGCGACTACGTCATCAACGGCACCAAGATGTTCATCACCAACGGCACCTGGGCCGACGTCGTGCTGCTCTTCGCCCGCTCCACCGACGCCCCCGGCCACAAGGGCGTCTCCGCCTTCCTGGTCCCGGCCGACACCCCCGGACTGACCCGCCGCACCGTCCACGGCAAGCTCGGCCTGCGCGGCCAGGCCACCGCCGAGCTGGTGTTCCAGGACGTGCGGGTGCCCGCCTCGGCGCTGCTCGGCGAGGAGGGCAGGGGCTTCTCCGTCGCCATGTCGGCGCTGGCCAAGGGGCGGATGTCGGTCGCGGCGGGCTGCGTCGGCATCGCCCAGGCGGCACTGGACGCGGCGGTCGCCTACGCCGGGCAGCGCGAGCAGTTCGGCAAGAGCATCGCCCACCACCAGCTGGTGCAGGAGCTGATCAGCGACATGGCCGTCGACGTGGACGCGGCCCGGCTGCTCACCTGGCGGGTCGCCGACCTGATCGACCGCGGGCGGCCCTTCGCCGTCGAGTCCTCCAAGGCCAAGCTCTTCGCCTCCGAGGCGGCCGTCCGCGCCGCCAACAACGCCCTGCAGGTCTTCGGCGGCTACGGCTACATCGACGAGTACCCGGTGGGCAAGCTGCTGCGCGACGCCCGCGTCATGACCCTCTACGAGGGCACCAGCCAGATCCAGAAGCTGGTCATCGGCCGCGCGCTGACGGGCGTCTCGGCCTTCTGAGCGCGTCCGCGCGGACGCGTCCCTCTGAGTACGTTCCTGAGTATCCCGGCGGATGCGGCGCGGGCCGGGTCCGCCGACCCTGGTCGCCATGAGCGACACACCGGTCAAGCAGCAGAGCACGGCCGCCTTCTACGGGCAGGCCGTCGCCTCCTTCGCGGTCGCCCTGGCCGCCACCGCGGTCGGCATCTTCAGCCTCCGGGCCGACGCCTGGGTGCGGGGCTTTTTGGGCATCGCCGTCCTCTATCTGGTCACCTCCGCCTTCACCCTGGCCAAGGTCGTCCGGGACCGCCAGGAGGCCGGGCAGATCATCAGCCGGGTCGACCAGGCGCGGCTGGAGAAGCTGCTCGCCGAGCACGACCCCTTCGCGGAGCGGTGACCCGTGGCGCACCCCGCCGACCGGGTCGGCTAAGCGCCCGCTCAGCTTCGGCGGTATGGTGGTGTCCCTGTCGGTGAAAAGGGGCGAGCGAGCGATGAGTACGGCGCAGGAGACGGCCGGCGGCGAGACCGAGCCGTGGGGCGAGGTCACCCCGGACGCGGCCCGGCGGCTGCTGGTGGCCGCCGTGGAGGCCTTCGCCGAGCGCGGCTACCACGCGACGACGACCCGCGACATCGCGGGCCGCGCCGGCATGAGTCCGGCCGCGCTCTACATCCACTTCAGGACCAAGGAGGAGCTGCTCCACCGCATCAGCAGGATCGGCCACGACAAGGCCCTCGACATCCTGCGCACGGCGGCCCGCGGCGAGGGGAGCGCGACCGAGCGGCTCGCCGACGCGGTCAGCTCCTTCGTCCGCTGGCACGCCGGGCGGCGCACCACGGCGCGCGTGGTGCAGTACGAACTGGACGCCCTCGGCCCCGAGGCCCGTGCCGAGATCGTCGCGCTGCGCCGCCAGGTCGACGCCGAGGTGCGCGGGATCGTCGAGGACGGCGTGGCCGCGGGCGAGTTCGACGTGCGCGACGTGCCGGGCACCACCCTCGCGATCCTCTCGCTCTGCGTCGACGTCGCCCGCTGGTTCAACGTCGACGGCCCCCGTACCCCCGAGGAGGTCGGCGAACTGTACGCCGACCTCGTGCTGCGGATGGTCGGGGCCGGGTGAGCGGCGCGCCCCGGCGGCGGGCGGCCTACAGGTAGTAACGCGAGACGGACTCGGCGACGCACACCGGCTTCTCGCCGCCCTCGCGCTCCACCGTGAAGGCGACGGACACCTGGACGCCGCCCGTGACGTCCTCGACGCCGGTGATCCGCGCGGTGGCGCGCAGCCGGGAGCCCACCGGGACGGGGGCGGGGAAGCGGACCTTCTCGGTGCCGTAGTTGACGCCCATCTTCACGCCCTCGACCCGGATCAGCTGCGGTCCGAAGAGCGGGAGCAGCGACAGGGTCAGATAGCCGTGCGCGATGGTCGTGCCGAACGGGCCCGCGGCGGCCTTCTCCGGGTCCACGTGGATCCACTGGTGGTCACCGGTCGCCTCGGCGAACAGGTCGATCCGCTTCTGGTCGATCTCCAGCCAGTCGGTGTACCCCAGCTGCTCGCCCACCGCGGCCCTCAGGTCGTCGGCGGATGTGAAGATCCTCGGCTCTGCCATGTCCCGGCCTCCCGCGTCGCACGGTCCGCTTAATCTAAGCGACTGCTTAGCATGGTCGGCCGGAAGGCCCCTGTCAACGGACCGGTCCGGCGGCGGGAGTGGGTAGGGTTCGAGGAGTGCCCCAGATTCCCGAGAAGATCCACGAACTCACGGTCGGTCAGCTGGCCGCACGCAGCGGCGCCGCCGTCTCCGCCCTGCACTTCTACGAGTCCAAGGGCCTGATCCGCAGCCGCCGCACCTCGGGCAACCAGCGCCGCTTCAGCCGCGACACGCTGCGCCGGGTCGCCTTCATCCGGGCCGCCCAGCGGGTCGGCATCCCGCTGGCCACGATCCGCGCCGCGCTCGCCGAACTGCCCGAGGAGCGCACGCCCACCCGGGAGGACTGGGCCCGGCTCTCCGAGAAGTGGCGGGCCGAGCTGGAGGAGCGCATCAAGCAGCTGAACCGGCTGCGCGACCACCTCACCGACTGCATCGGCTGCGGCTGCCTGTCCCTGGACACCTGCGTCCTGTCCAACCCGGACGACGTCTTCGGCGAACGCCTCACCGGCTCCCGTCTGATGGAGGAACAGGGCGGAGCCCGCCCGGGAACCCGCCGCCGGCGCGAGCGGCCGCAGCCGGCGACCGAGTGCCGCGACGGGGAGAGGCCGGAGCCGCGGGCCGGGTACCGCGGCTGAGGGAGCCGCGGCCGCGCGCCGCGTGCCGCGCACGAGAGGGCCGGGGCGCCGGGGCGGGACCGGGTGCCGGGGCGCGCCGCGCCCCGGGCTCAGCCCTCCCGCGCCGTCCGCCACTGGACCAGCGCGGCGGCGACCAGCTCGGCGTTCGACCTCGCCCGGCGGCCGTCCGGGAGGAACAGCGTGTCCTCCAGGCCCGCGCGGGTCGCGAGCCCCAGTCGGCCGGCCAGCCGCAGCACCGGCCAGGCGCCGCCGTCCTCGCCGTGCAGCAGCACCGGGCGAGGAGGACGCCCCCCGGCTCGGGCGGAGCCGGCGGCCGAGGCCCGGGGGAGCGTCACGCCGAGGCCGGACAGCAGGGCGCGGGCCGAGTCCAGGGCGCCGTCCGGATCGGTGTCCGTCACCTCCGCGAGCACGCGGAGCACCTTCGGCCCGAGCGGCGAGCGCGCGAACCGGTCCGCCCCGTCCGTCCCGGACCACAGGCCGGCCTCCACGCCCACGCCCCGTTCGAGCAGCGCGGCGGCCACCCGCTCGGCGCCCGGCTCGTGCCAGTTGACCGAGGCGTGGTCGGGCAGCACGGTCCAGCTCCGTATCCGGGCCACACGGGCGGCCGGGTCCGGCTCGGCCCAGGCGCCCGTGGTCACGCCCACCGGCACCGGCACCCGTGCCCGTATCGCCCCGACCGCCGCCGCGACCACGCGGGGCGACAGACTGTCCCGGCCGCACGGGGTCTTGGGATGGACATGGACGTCCGTGGCCCCGGCCGCCACGGCCTCGGCCGCCGAGCCGGCCAGCTCCTCCGGCGAGAGCGGCACCGCCGCGCCGTCGGCGGCCCCCCGGGACCCGTTGAGACACACCTGCACCATGCCCCGATGGTGCCAGGCGCCGCGGACACGCCCGCGGAGGACAGGGCCGGGGGTGCGGCGTACCCGCCGCACCCCCGGCGCGCGACGGCCCGCCGGCCTCGGTCAGGCCGACACCAACTGCCGTTCCCGCCTCGTCCCGGCCAGCGCCTGCGGGGTGAGCACGGGACGCGGCACCAGGATCCCGCAGTCCGTGCAGACCGGGCCCGCCGAGGGCTCGTGGTCCAGGCCGTACCGCCACACGAGCCGGTCCCCGGCGCACACCGGGCAGGCCGAGCCCGGTTCGCGCTCCAGTGCGGCGATCAGCCGGCGCAGCACCTCGGCCAGCGGTTCACGGGGATGGACCGCCGGATCGTCGCACCACGCCACGCCGAAGCCGCCCCAGGTCAGCCGGTGCCAGTCGTCCACGCTGCCCGGCCTGCGCAGCCCGTCGTGCTTCTCCTTCCTGCGCCGCTCGGCGAACGCGACCTCGTAGGCCAGCCAGACCGAACGCGCCTCCTCCAGCTCGTCCAGCGCGGCCACCAGCCGCGCCGGATCGGGGGACCTGTCCTCCGGATCGAAACCCCATCGGGAGCACAGGTGGTCCCAGGTGGCCCTGTGTCCGTAAGGGGCGAACCGTTCAAGGCACTTGCGCAGCGAGTAGCGCCGCAGCGCCAGGTCGCACCGCGGATCGCGGACCTGTCTTGCCAGACTCCGGAAACCGGCCATCGCCCTGCACCTCCGTCACACCTGCACCTGTTGTTCCGGTCACTTCGGCGTCGTCGTACGGACGTCGCCGAATAGACGTGTCGACACGCGAATCGGCTCCATCCGATTTCCGATGGCCCCCATAAGCCGGCCGAAGCGGTTCGCGCGTCGACTGCCGTGGCCCGTGTGCCTGTTGTGCTGACTCCCCAAACTGACGCATGTTCATCTTCGATCCCGGGCGCGCCGCGGTGACGTCCGGCCCGCCCCGTAAGGGGGAGCCGTCATGGCACGGCGCACCCACGCACCGCCCTCGACAGAACGAGAACTCCCCGCGGAATCCCCGGGTTCCTGAAGACCGCCGCACTATGCGCGCCGACGACCGGTCTTTTGCCGCCGCACGGCCCGGCGACGGCAGCCGAGCCGGACGCGGCCGGGGCGCCGCCGGCCGCACGGGCCACGGCCGCGGCGGCGAACGACCGCCGCGGCGGGCGGTGTTCCGGCATCCCGCCGCCCGGGCAGGACGGCCACGCCGCACCCGCCCGGATCCTCCTCCGCCACCCCTTCGGCACCCGGCCCGCGCACACCGGGGACCGGCTCGGCCCCCGCGCGGACCTCGCCGCGGGCCGCACCGGGCTCACCGGCGACAGGATCAGCGCCGTCTGCGACGACGCCCGCTTCGGCGTCCCCGCCCACCGGGCCGCCTCCCCCTCGGGCCCGCCGGCCGCGGCCGGCCTCCTCCGCGGGCGGCGCACCCGCCGGTCAGGGCCCGCAACGGCGGTTCCGGCGCGACGCGCCGTGCCCCGGGGCCGAGCCGCGGGCCCGGACCGACGGCGCCGCCGCCCCGCTCACCGGTACAGGAGGTACTCCTCGCGCAGCCTCCGGAACGCCGCCAGTTCCTCCTGCCAGGCCCCCGTCACCTCGTCGGTGTCCGCCCCGGCGTCGATCATCGTGCGCACGCGCGCGGAGCCGGTCAGCCGGTCGATCCAGTGGTCCGGCCGCCAGGCGAAACCGCTCCACGTCCTCCGGGCGGTCACCAGGAGCGCGATCCCGGTGCGCACGGGATCGAACGCGGCCCGGTCGTGCACGTGGAGCTGCACACCGCCGACGACCTTCCCCTGGAACTTGGAGAACGTGGGCGTGAAGTACGCCTCCCGGAAGCGCACCCCCGGCAGCCCCAGCCCGTTCGCCGCCGCCGCCCACCGCCCGTCCAGGCCCTCCGCGCCGAGCAGTTCGAAGGGGCGCGTGGTGCCGCGCCCCTCCGACAGGTTCGTCCCCTCGAACAGGCACGTCCCGGAGTACACCAGGGCCGTGTCGGGCGTGGGCATGTTCGCGCTCGGCGGCACCCAGGGCAGCCCGGAGGCGTCGTGGAAGTCCGATCGCCGCCAGCCCGCCATCCGCACGGTCTCCAGCTCCACCGGCGCGGCCAGGAACTCCCCGTTGAACAGCCGCGCCAGCTCCGCGACCGTCATGCCGTGCGCCTGCGCGATCGGCTGCCGTCCCACGAAGGTCGCGAACTCCTTGTGCAGCACCGGCCCCAGGGCGGCCCGGCCGGTCACCGGGTTCGGCCGGTCCAGGACCACGAACCGCTTGCCGGCGAGCTGCGCCGCCTCCATGCAGTCGTACAGCGTCCAGATGTAGGTGTAGAAACGCGCGCCCACGTCCTGGATGTCGAAGACGACGGTGTCCACGCCGGACTTCGTGAAGACGTCGGCGAGCGCCCGGCCGCTGGTGAGGTACGTGTCGTAGACGGGCAGTCCGGTCGCCGGGTCCTCGTGGCCGCCCTCGGAGCCGCCCGCCTGCGCGGTGCCGCGGAAACCGTGCTCGGGGCCGAAGACGGCGACCAGGTCGACCCGGTCGTCGGCGTGCATGACGTCGACGATGTGCCGTACGTCCCTGGTGACGCCCGTCGGGTTGGTGACGACGCCGACCCTTTGGCCGTCGAGCGGGGCGTAGCCGTCGGCGGCGAGGCGCTCGAACCCGGTGCGCAGGCGTCCGCCGCGCTTCGCCGCGGCGGGCGGCGGGGGCGCCCGGCGGCGCCGCGGGGAGCGCCGCGGCCGCCGCCGTCGCCGTCGCCGTGAGCAGGGTCCGTCTGGGCACGCGCATGGGTGACCTCCTCGACCGGGGACCTCGGCAGGAGCACGCTATGCGTTCCGGCCGGTGGGTGGGAACAGGTGAGGACCGTCCGGGGCGGGCCGCGCCCGCGCGGCGGAACCGCACCGGTACCCGGCACCGGCTTCGCGGCCACCCTTCCCCACGCCATACCGACCGGTTAGTCTGACGCTTCAGCAGAGCCGCAGCCGAAGGAGACCGAGGGTGGAATCCGTCGAGGGAGCCGGGGTCGTCGTCACGGGGGCCGGGGGCGGCATCGGGGCCGCGCTGGCCCGCCGCTTCGCCGCCGAGGGGGCCAGGGTCGTCGTCAACGACCGGGACGCGGACCGGGCCGAGGCCGTCGCCCGCGAGATCGGCGGCATCGCGGTCCCGGGCGACGCCTCCGGGATCGTCGCCGAGGCCCGCGCGGCGCTCGGCGGCACGGTCGACGTCTACTGCGCCAACGCGGGCGCCGCCTTCGGGGGCGGCGACGCCGGCGGGCCGCTCGACGAACGGGCCTGGTCCCTGTCCTGGGAGGTCAACGTCATGGCGCACGTCCGCGCGGCCCACGCGCTGCTCCCGGCCTGGCTGGAGCGCGGCAGCGGCCGCTTCGTCGCCACCGTCTCCGCCGCCGGCCTGCTCACCATGATCGGCGCCGCCCCCTACAGCGTCACCAAGCACGGCGCGTACGCCTTCGCCGAATGGCTGTCGCTGACGTACCGTCACCGCGGGCTGAAAGTGCACGCCGTCTGCCCGCAGGGAGTGCGCACCGACATGCTGGCCGCCAGCGGCAGCGCGGGCGACCTGGTGCTCCGGCCCGCCGTGATCGAGCCGGAACAGGTCGCGGACGCCCTCTTCCGGGGCATCGAGGAGGACCGCTTCCTGATCCTGCCGCACCCCGAGGTCGCCGAGTACTACCGGGCCCGGGCCGGCGACCCCGACCGCTGGCTGGCCGGCATGAACCGCCTCCAGCAGCAGTGGGAGGCGGCCCGGTGACCGCCTCCCGCTACGCGGCCAAGCCCTGGCTGGCCCTGCTGAACGACGCCCAGAAGGCCCCCGTCAGGCCCGTGGACTCACTGGTGCACGCCCTGCGCCGGGCCGCCGCCGCCACGCCCGAGCGCACCTTCCTCGCCTACTTCGACGGCCGCATCGGCTACCGCGAGGCGGACGAGCTGAGCGACTCCGTCGCCGGCCACCTCGCCGCCCGCGGCCTGGAGCGCGGCGACCGGGTGGCGATCCTGCTGCAGAACTCCCCGCACTTCGTGCTCGCCGTGCTCGGCGCCTGGAAGGCGGGCGCGGTCGTCGTCCCGGTCAACCCCATGTACAAGTCGGGGGAGGTCGGCCACGTCCTGCGGGACGGCGAGGTCGCGGCGCTGATCTGCTCCGACCGCGCCTGGGAGGGGTATCTGCGGGACACGGTGGCCGACTCGCCGGTGCGGATCGTGCTCACCGGCTGCGAGCTGGACTTCCAGACCCGCTCCGATGCGCGCGTGCTGGCCTTCGAACGGCTCCCGCGGGCCGCCGACGCCGACGACCTCACCGCGGTGGCCCGCGCGGGCCACCGGCCGCCCGAGGGCCGCGACCCCGGCCCGGCCGACATCGCCCTGATCAGCTACACCTCGGGCACCAGCGGCACCCCCAAGGGCGCCACCAACACGCACGGCAACATCATGTACAACGCCGAGCGGCAGCGGACCGGGCTCGCCCTGCCCGAGGCGCCGGTCTACTTCGCCCTGGCGCCCCTGTTCCACATCACCGGCCTGGTCTGCCAGTTCGGGGCCTGCCTGAACAGCGCGGGCACGCTCGTGCTGGCGTACCGCTTCGAGGCGGGCGTGGTCCTCGACGCGTTCGCCGAACACCGGCCGCACTACACGGTCGGCCCGTCGACCGCCTTCATGGCGCTGGCCGCCCACCCGTCCGTCTCCCGCGACCACTTCTCGTCCTTCGCGAACATCTCCTCCGGCGGGGCCCCGCTGCCGCCCGCCCTGGTGGAGAGGTTCCGGGCGGGCTTCGGGCCGTACATCCGCAACGGCTACGGGCTGACCGAGTGCACCGCCCCGTGCGCTTCCGTCCCGCCCCACCTGGAGGCCCCCGTCGACCCGGCCTCCGGCACGCTCGCCGTCGGCGTGCCCGGCCCCGACACGGTCGTGCGGATCGTCGACGACCGGGGCGCGGAGGTGCCCTTCGGGGAGCAGGGCGAGATCGTCGTGCGGGGCCCGCAGGTCGTGCCCGGCTACTGGCGGCGTCCGGACGCCACCGCGCAGACCTTCCCCGGGGGCGAACTGCGCACCGGCGACATCGGCTTCATGGACGAACAGGGCTGGCTGTACGTCGTCGACCGCAAGAAGGACATGATCAACGCGTCCGGTTTCAAGGTGTGGCCGCGCGAGGTCGAGGACGTGCTGCACACGCACCCGGCGGTGCGCGAGGCGGCCGTCGTCGGGGTGCCCGACGGGTACCGCGGGGAGACCGTCAGGGCCTACGTCAGCCTGCGCCCGGGCGCCGAGGCGGACCCGGGTGAACTCGCCGCGTACTGCAAGGAGAGACTGGCCGCCTACAAGTACCCCCGGCAGGTGGAGATCCTGCCCGACTTGCCGAAGACGGCGAGTGGGAAGATCCTCCGTCGGGAACTGCGTTCCCACGCGCAGGAAAGCCGGTAGAACCACGGAAAGGCAGGTGGCGGCAGTGCCCAGGACCACGGACGGAGACGGCGCTCCCGTGCCGCAGCGGCTCCTGGCCGCCGCCACCCGGCTCTTCGCCGAGCAGGGCTACGACCGCACCTCGGTGCAGGAGATCGTCGAGGCGGCCGGCGTCACCAAGGGGGCGCTGTACCACTACTTCGGCTCCAAGGACGACCTGCTGCACGAGGTGTACGCGCGCGTGCTGCGCGTCCAGCAGGAGCGCCTGGACGCCGTGGCGCAGGCCGACGAGCCGGTCGAGAAGCGGCTGCGGGCCGCGGCCGCGGACGTCGTGGTGACCACCATCGAGAACCTCGACGACGCGATGATCTTCTGGCGGTCCATGCACCACCTCAGCCCGGAGAAGAACAAGCAGGTCCGCGCCGAGCGCCGGCGCTACCACGAGCGCTTCCGCGCGCTCGTCGAGGAGGGCCAGGAGGCGGGCGTCTTCTCCCGGGCGACCCCGGCCGACCTGGTGGTCGACTACCACTTCGGCTCCGTCCACCACCTGTCGACCTGGTACCGCCCCGACGGCCCGCTCACCCCGCGGCAGGTCGCCGACCACCTGGCGGACCTGCTGCTGCGGGCGCTGCGGCCGTGACCCGCACGGGCGGGGGCGGCCGCCGGCGCGGCCGCCCCCGCCCGCCGCTCTCACAGGTACTTCTTCAGCTCCCGCCGCGCCAGCGACCGCTGGTGCACCTCGTCCGGGCCGTCGGCGATCATCAGCGTCCGGGCCCCGGCGTACAGCTCGGCCAGCGGGAAGTCCTGGCTGACGCCGCCCGCGCCGTACAGCTGGATCGCCCGGTCGATGATGCCGACCACCGTACGGGGCGTGGCGATCTTGATGGCCTGGATCTCCGTGTGGGCGCCCCGGTTGCCGACGGTGTCCATCATCCAGGCCGTCTTCAGCACCAGCAGCCGCATCTGCTCCACGGCGACCCGCGCGTCCGCGATCCAGTTGTGCACGACGCCCTGCTGGGCCAGCGCCTTGCCGAAGGCGGTACGGGAGGCCGCCCGCCGGCACATCAGCTCGATCGCCCGCTCGGCCATGCCGATCAGCCGCATGCAGTGGTGGATCCGGCCCGGACCCAGCCGGGCCTGGGCGATGGCGAAGCCGCCGCCCTCCTCGCCGATCAGGTTCGACACCGGCACGCGCACCTGGTCGAAGACCACCTCGGCGTGGCCGCCGTGCCAGTGGTCCTCGTAGCCGAACACCTGCATCGCCCGCCTGACGGTGACGCCGGGGGTGTCGCGCGGGACCAGCACCATGGACTGCTGGCGGCGGATGTCGGCCCCGTCCGGGTCGGTCTTGCCCATCACGATGAAGATCTTGCAGTCCGGGTTCATCGCGCCGGAGATGTACCACTTGCGGCCCGTGACGACGTACTCGTCGCCGTCCCGCTCGATGCGCGTGGTGATGTTGGTGGCGTCCGAGGAGGCCACCTCCGGCTCGGTCATCGCGAACGCCGAGCGGATCTCCCCGGCCAGCAGGGGTTCCAGCCACTGCTTCTTCTGCCGTTCGTCCCCGAACTGGGCGAGCACCTCCATGTTCCCGGTGTCCGGCGCCGCGCAGTTCGTCGCGGTGGGCGCGAGCTGCGGGGAGCGGCCGGTGATCTCGGCCAGCGGCGCGTACTGGAGGTTGGTCAGCCCGGCCCCGTGCTCGGCGTCGGGCAGGAACAGGTTCCACAGGCCCTGCCTGCGGGCCTCGGCCTTCAGCTCCCCGACGACCGGCGGGGTGTCCCAGGGGGACGCCAGCCGGGCGCGCTGCTCGTGGGCCACCCGCTCGGCGGGGTAGACGTACTCGTCCATGAAGGCGAGCAGCTTGGCGCGCAGTTCCTCGGTGCGCGCGTCGAACGCGAAGTCCATGGCGGTCAGCCCTCCTGAAGGCCGTGGTGCAGGGTGGTCAGGCCGTGCTCGATGAAGACGGGGACCAGATCGCCGATGCGGTCGAAGCCGCGGCCGACCGTCTGGCCGAGGGTGTAGCGGTAGTGGATGCCCTCCAGGATCACGGCGAGCTTGAACCAGGCGAACGCCGTGTACCAGGACACCGCGGAGACGTCGCGTCCCGAGCGCGCGGCGTACCGCTCGATCAGCTCGGCGGGCGACGGGTGCCCGGGGGCCTCGGCGGTGGTGGAGACGGGGGAGCCGGGCATGCCGAGCGGCCGGCTGTACATCACCAGCAGCCCCAGGTCGGTCAGCGGGTCGCCGAGCGTCGACATCTCCCAGTCGAGGATCGCCTTGATCCGGTCGTCCGCGCCGATCAGCACGTTGTCCAGCCGGTAGTCGCCGTGCACGACGGCCGGGGCGGGGGAGCGGGGCAGCTCCCGGCCGAGCGCCGCGTGCAGCTCGTCGATGCCGGCCAGCTCGCGGTTGCGGGAGGCGTCCAGCTGCTTGCCCCAGCGGCGCAGCTGCCGGTCCAGGAAGCCCTCGGGGCGGCCGAAGTCGGCGAGGCCCACCTCGGCGGGGTCCACCGCGTGCAGCCCGACGAGCGTGTCCACCAGGTTCAGCACGGCGTCCCGGGTGCGCTCCGGGCCCAGCGGGGCGAGCTGCCCGGCCGTGCGGTAGGGCGTGCCCTCGACGAACTCCATGACGTAGAAGGGCGCGCCCAGCACCTCCTCGTCCTGGCACAGCAGCACCGGGCGCGGCACCGGCACGTCCGTCGGGTGCAGCGCGCTGATCACCCGGTGCTCGCGCCTCATGTCGTGCGCGGTGGCCAGGACGTGGCCGAGCGGGGGGCGCCTGACGACCCACTTCGAGGCGCCGTCGGAGACCGCGTACGTGAGGTTCGACCGTCCGCCCTCGATCAGCCGGCCGGACAGGGGGCCGGTGACCAGGCCGGGCCGCTCGCGGTCCAGCAGGCCGCGCAGCCGGTCGAGATCGAGTCCGGGCGGGTGGTCGGGGCTCATCGTCGCTCCTACGGGCAGGTGAACGGGACCCGACCATGATGCCGACCGGTCGGTATGCCGTCCAGGGGGACGAGGGAGGTGATCCGGGCCACGATAGGCCGGTCCGGAGCGGCGGGTCGACGCGGAGGCGCCGGCGGGCGCCCCGGGCCTGTCGCCACACGAACGGCGCGTGCCGGGCTCCCCGGGTTGCGGGGCGCCCGGACGGCCCGGAGGGTCGGAGCCATGAAGGCGATCAGCTACGCACGGTACGGCGGTCCCGAGGTGCTCGAGTACGGGGAGGTCCGTGAGCCGAAGGTCGGCCCCGACACGGTGCTGGTGAAGGTGCGGGCCGCGGCCGTCAACCCCGTCGACTGGAAGTGCCGCGAGGGGTACCTCGACGGCATCCTCGAACCCGTCTTCCCGGTGGTCCCCGGCTGGGACGTCTCGGGGGTCGTGGTGCGGCCCGGCGCCGCCGTCGCCGAGTTCGGCGCCGGGGACGAGGTCATCGGCTACGTGCGCGAGGACTTCCTGTCCCGGGGCACCTTCGCCGAGTACGTGGCCGCGCCCCTGCGCACCCTGGCGCGCAAGCCCCGCGCCCTCTCCTTCGAGGAGGCGGCGGGGCTGCCGCTGGCGGGGCTCACCGCCTACCAGGTGCTGGTGAAGGTGCTCCGGGTGAAGCGGGGCGAGACCGTCCTCGTGCACGCGGCGGCGGGCGGGGTTGGCTCGATCGCCGTGCAGCTGGCCCGGCACCTGGGCGCCCGGGTCATCGGTACGGCGAGCGAGCGCAACCACGACCACGTGCGCGGGCTGGGCGGGGAGCCGGTGGCGTACGGCGAGGGGCTGGCCGAGCGGGTGCGGGGGCTGGCGCCGGAGGGGACGGACGCGGTGTTCGACACCGTGGGCGGGGACGCGCTGACGGTGTCGGCGAACCTGCTGGCCCCCGAGGGGCGCCTGGTGTCGGTCACCGACACGGACGTCGTCGACTACGGCGGCCGCTACTACTTCGTGCGGCCCGACCCCGAGGACCTGGGGCGGTTGTCCGCCCTGGCGGACCAGGGGGTGCTGTCGGTGCACGTGTCGGAGACGTTTCCGCTGGAGCGCGCGGCGGACGCGCACCGGCGGAGCCAGGAGGGGCGGACGCGGGGAAAGATCGTGGTGACGGTGGGCGGGTAGGCGCACGGGCGGCGAGGCGGCGCGGGGACCTCACAGGAGGAGGGCTGCCCCGCACCCCGCCATCGCCATCGTGCACAGGGCCGCGGCCGCGGCGTGCCGGAAGGCCAGCGGGGGAGGGCCGCCGGGGCCGGCGAGGGCCCGGATGCGGCGGTGGGCGACGCGCAGGAAACCCAGCCAGAGCGCGCAGCACAGGGCCGCGGCGAGGACGCCGGCGCAGGAGGCCCCGCCGTGCAGCGCGGTGCGCACGGCGAGCACGGCGACGACGGTGCCGGACAGGGTGGTACGGCGCCAGGCGAGCCGGGTGCGCTCGGGCTGCAGGCCGGGGTCGCGGGGCTCGGCCGCCGGGGCGGTCATCCGTCCCACCCGACGAGGACGACGACGACCATGGCGAGGGCCACGAGGGCCACGACGAGGCCGAGCAGGGCCGGGAAGCGGGAGACCGGGAGGTCCTCGCCGCGGCGCATCGCGCGTTCGCAGCGGATCCAGTGGCTGACCGCGCGCAGGGAGCACAGCACGCCGGCCGCGAGCAGCGCCAGCGCGAGGCCGACGCGCCAGGCCCGGGCGAGGCCGGGCAGGAACTGGTCCACCGCGAAACCGCCGCCGATCAGGGCGAGCGCGGTGCGCACCCAGGCCAGGAAGGTGCGCTCGTTCGCCAGCGAGAAGCGGTAGTCGGGGGTGCTGCCCTCCTGGCGGATCTGCTGCGGCGCGAACCAGAGCCGGACGTTCCGTGCGAATTCGATCACGGGCAGGACCCTACGTCCGCGGTGGCCCGTGCGGGTGGGGCGGGGTGCGGGCGCGCGTGCGGGCCCCCGGCCGTGAGCGGCGGCGGAGTCCGCTCCGGACCCCGCCCGGGCGACCGTGGACGTGGGGCGGCCCCCGCGACCGGCGACGTCGGTCAGCGGTGCCCGGCCCGGTGGGCCCTCAGCCGTTCGTACGCCGCCAGGCCGTCCGGTACCCACTCCCACTGCGGCAGCCGGCGTTCCAGCTCGGGCTCGGGCAGGAAGGCGTGCCAGGCCACCTCCTCGGGCTGGGGGCGGACGGGCAGGTCGCAGCGGACCTCGTACACCGCCGACCACCAGGTCCGGCCCGGGCCGCCGTCGTAGAGGAACGTGAAGAGGTGCCCGGGGCGCGGCAGGCCCGTCACCCCCAGTTCCTCCTCGGCCTCCCGCAGGGCCGCGTCGTCGTAGGACTCGCCCGCGCCGACCACACCGCCGACGAACATGTCGTACAGGGAGGGGAAGACCAGCTTGGTCGGGGTGCGGCGGTGGACGAAGACGCGGTCGGCGGCGTCCCGGACCTGGACGAAGACGCAGCGGTGCCGCAGCCCCCTGGCGTAGACCTCGCCGCGCGGGAACCGCCCGACGACCCGGTCGTGCTCGTCGACGACGTCGAGGATCTCGTCGGCAGCGCTCATGCGTCCATCAAAGCAGGGAGTCCGGCAAAGCAGGGAGCCCGACCGGATTCTGCTGCGCCGGCGGTGGAGGCGACGCCAAGTGCCGCAACCGAAACGGTACTTGACGCGTGTAACGCACGGACGGCCCTTGACGCCGAACATTGGCTCCGGGTTTGCTGTGCGTGATCAGTCGATGGCAGACCGGCAACCGACGCCAGAGCGCGTCGCGTGAGGAAGTCCCGCGGTGTCCCCACCCCCGCCTCCCTTCGGCCGCGGCCGCGGCCGCGCGGCCCGGACGTTCGACGAGGCCCTCGACGACGCCGAACTCGTCGCCGCGCGGGCCGCCCTGGCGCAGGGGCGGTGGCACACCGCCCGCTCGCTGCTCGTCCGCACCGCGGACGACTGGGACCGCCGGGGCCACCGGATCACCGTCCTCGCCGGGGAGCCCTACAGCGCTGCCTGGGCCCGCGAATGGCTGCTCGCCGAGCCCGACTCCGCCGACGCCACCGCGCTGCTCGCCCTGGCCCGGGTCCGGCGCGCCCTGCGCGGCAAGGAGAAGCCGGCGCGCGCCCGCGAGGCCTGCCGTGACGCCGCCGCGCTCGCGCCCGCCGACCCGACCCCGTGGCTCGGCCTGCTGATGCTGGAGCGCGCCCTCGGCGCGGAGGAGGACGTGGTCCGGATCTTCGACGAGGTCCGTGTCCGGTACGCCGACCACCACCACGCCCACCACCTGGTGGTCGCCCGGCTCGCCGAGCGCCGCGCCGACGCGGGCGCCGACCCGCTGCACGAGGTGTACGACTTCGCCGGCTGGGCCGCCGAACAGGCGCCCGCCGACTCGCCCCTGGCGGTCCTGCCGGTCGTCGCGCACGCCGAGCGCTACCGCGTCCTGGCCGCCGCCGGG
The DNA here is from genome assembly GCF_039533365.1 of Streptomyces glaucus. NCBI lineage: Bacteria > Bacillati > Actinomycetota > Actinomycetes > Kitasatosporales > Streptomycetaceae > Streptomyces > Streptomyces glaucus. The sequence goes on along the minus strand of NZ_BAAATK010000016.1, from coordinate 75,310 downwards.
CACGAGCCCGCCGACCCGGCCGCCTCCGGGCACTGGGCCGGCCGCCGCGCCCGGCTGGTGATGAAGGCCGCCTTCGACTGGTGGCTGGAGTGGGAGCACGAAGGCCACCCACGCCGGCTGATCGACCTCAACTACCTGGCGCACGCCAAGGTCTGCGAGGGACGGGGCGCCGAGGCCGCCGCCCTGTTCCACCGGATCGGCGACCACGCCACGCCCGCACCGTGGTCGTACCCCGACCGCGACCCGTACCCCGCCTTCCGCGCCGCGCGCGACAGCGCGCTCGGCACGGCCTGACGCCCCGACCCGACGCGAACGAAGGACACCCCTCACATGACCACGGGAAGTTCCCGCGCGAGCGGACCCGCCGACGCCGGCATCAACACCTACCTCGGGCAGGAGCGCGCCCTGCGCGCCGACCGCCTCGGCACGCGGGGCCTGCTGCTCTCCGTGCTCGCCGCGACCGCCCCGCTCATGGTGGTCGCGGGTGTCATGCCCACCACATACGCGGTGATGGGCATCGTCGGCCAGCCGCTGCTCTTCGTGCTGCTCGGCGTGGTGCTGGTCCTGTTCAGCCTCGGATACGCCGAGATGAGTCGCCACGTCCACAACGCGGGCGCCTTCTACGCCTACATCTCCCGCGGCCTCGGCGGCACCGCGGGCGCGGGCGCCGCCCTGGTCGCGCTCGTCGCCTACAACGCCCTCCAGGTCGGCATCTACGGCATCCTCGGCTTCGAGGTCTCCGGGCTGTTCGCCACCTACGCCGGCATCGAGGTCGCCTGGTGGGTGCCCGCGCTGGCGGCCGTGCTCGCGGTGGGCACGCTGGGCTGGCTGAAGATCGACGTCAACGCGCGCGTGCTCGGGGTGCTGCTGGCCGTCGAGGTGCTGCTGGTCGTCGTCTTCGACGTCGCCGCCGTCGCCGACCCCGGCGCGGAGGGACTGTCGCTGCGCGCGTTCGACCCGGACACGCTGGCCGGCGCCGGCGTGGGCACCGCGCTGTGCTTCTGCATCGCCGCCTTCCTCGGCTTCGAGCAGGCGCCCGTGTACGCGGAGGAGACCAGCCGCCCGCACGTGCTGGTGCCGCGCGTGATGTTCCTCGCGGTCACCGGCGTCGCCGTCTTCTTCGCGCTCAGCAGCTGGGCGGTGACCGTCGCCACCGGGCCGGCGCGGGTCGTGGACACCGCGCGGCAGGAGAGCGCGGGGCTGCTGTTCGCCCTCACCGAGTCCCGGCTCGGCGGCGCCTTCACCGACGTCCTGCACGTCCTGTTCGTGACCGGCATGTTCGCGGCCCTGCTCAGCTTCCACAACGTCGTCGCCCGCTACGCCTTCGCCATGGGCCGGGAAGGGCTGCTGCCCACCGTCTTCGGCCGCACCAACGACACCAGCGGCGCCCCCGGCACCGGCTCGCTGCTGCAGACCGCCGTGGCCGCGGTGACCGTCGTCGGCTTCGCGGTCACCGACGACAAGCCGGCCGGGGACCCGACCGCGCCCGTGCTGCGCCTGTTCACCTGGGGCGGCAACGTCGGCGCGCTCGGCGTGATCGTGCTGATGGCGGCGGCCTCCCTGTCCGTCGTCGTCTTCTTCGCCCGCCGCGGGGCCGCGGGCGCCCAGGCCTGGCGGCTGGCGACCTCCGCGCTGGCGGGCCTCGCCCTGCTGGTGATCGCCGGCCGCACGGTGCGGGACTTCGACGTACTGGTCGGCGCCGGCCCCGGCTCCGCCCTGAGCTGGGCGCTGCCCGGCATCATCGGCCTGGCCGCGGCCGTCGGCCTGGCGCAGGGCCTGGTGCTGCGCGCCCGCGCCCCCGAGCGGCACGCCCGCATCGGGCTCGGCAACGAGGCGTTCCAGCTGGAGAAGGCGGCGTCGTCGTAGCGGCGCGGAGCCCGGCGCCCGACCGGCAAGGGCCGCGGAGCCCCGGCGGGCGCCCGCGGACCCGTCCCGCCCGGGGCCCGCGGGCGCACCGGGGCGTGACCCCCGCGGAGCACCGCCGTGAGCGGGCCCCTCGCCCCGAGTCCGTGCCCGTGCGCCCCGGCCGTCCGGCTCGGCGAGGACGGACCCGGTGATCGGTCCCGGCCGGGACCGATCACCGGGTCCGTGGGCCGCTGATGCCGAGGAGGCGGAAGGAGGGGCCGCCCGTCCTCGCCGTGCCCCTAGATCACGAGGGACAGCAGCAGGACCACCCCGCCCGCGACCACGGAGATGATGCACTCCATCACCGACCAGGTCTTCAGGTTCTGGCCGACGCTGAGCCCGAAGTACTCCTTGACCAGCCAGAACCCGGCGTCGTTGACATGGCTCAGGAAGAGCGAGCCGGCGCCGATGGCCAGCACCAGCAGGGCGGCGTGCGTGGTGGACATGTCGGCCGCGAGCGGGGCGACCAGGCCGGCCGCCGAGACGGTCGCCACGGTCGCCGAGCCGGTCGCGAGCCGGATCGCCACCGCGATCAGCCAGGCCAGCAGCAGCGCCGGGATCGACCAGTCCTCGGAGATGTCCAGGATCATCCGGCCCACACCGGAGTCGATCAGCGTCTGCTTGAAGCCGCCGCCCGCGCCGACGATCAGCAGGATGCCCGCGATGGGCCCGAGGCTCTTCTCGACGAGCGGCGAGATCCGCTCCTTGGCGTACCCGGCGGGCCGCAGCAGCGTGAAGATGCCGAGGAGCACGGCGGCGAGCAGGGCGATCATCGGGGCGCCGACGACGTCGAAGACGCGCTGCACCGGGCTCTCCGGGTCGTCCACGACGATGTCGACCAGCGCCTTGGCGAGCATCAGGACGACCGGCAGCAGGACCGTGATCAGCGTGGCGCCGAAGCCGGGGCGCCGCTCCAGCTCGTCGGAGGCGCGCTGCGGGATCATCCGCTCGGGGGCGGACACGTCCACCCAGCGCGCCGCGACCTTGGAGAACACCGGACCGGCGATGATCACCGTCGGGATCGCGACGAGCACGCCCAGCGCCAGCGTCACGCCGAGGTCGGCCTCGACCGCGTCGATCGCGACCAGCGGGCCGGGGTGCGGCGGGACCAGGCCGTGCATCACCGACAGGCCCGCGAGCGCCGGGATGCCGATGCGCATCAGCGAGTAGTTGCCGCGCTTGGCGACCATCAGCACCACCGGGATCAGCAGCACGATGCCGACCTCGAAGAACAGCGGCAGACCGATCACCGAGGCGATCAGCACCATCGCCCACGGCATGGACCGGCCGCCCGCCTTCTCCAGGATGGTGTCGACGATCTGGTCGGCCCCGCCGGAGTCGGCGAGCATCTTGCCGAGGATCGCGCCGAGGGCGATCAGCACGCCCACGCCCGCGACCGTGGAGCCGAGACCGCCGCTGAAGCTGGTGAGGACCTTGTCGAGCGGTGCCCCGGCGAACGCGCCGAGGGCCAGGGACCCGATGGTCAGCGCCAGGAAGGCGTGCAGCTTGAACTTGGTGATGAGCAGGACGATGACGGCGATGCCCGCCAGCACGGCGATGCCCAGCTGGGCGTGGCCGGCCGAGGTGATGGGCTCGGCGGTGTCCGCTGCCAGCATCTCGACGCTGAGTCTGGTCACGGTGGTGTTTCCTTGCGGTGACGGAGAGAAAGGGGGGAGAGCAGGGGCGGCCTGCTGTGCCGGGGCCTACCGGATCGGCTCGGGGAGCGAGCCGAGGGCGTTCACCGCCCGCTCGGCGATCTCCTCCGGGCTGCCCGTGACGTCCACGGCGACCCCCGCCTCGTCCGCCTCCAGGGGCTGGAGCGTGGCGAACTGGGAGTCGAGCAGGGCCGTGGGCATGAAGTGCCCCTGCCGGTGCGACATCCGGTCCTCGATCAGCGCGCGGTCGCCCGTGAGGTGCACGAAGACCACGCCGGGCGCGGCGGCCCGCAGCCGGTCGCGGTACGACCGCTTCAGCGCCGAGCAGCTGACCACCCCGCCGAGCCCGGCCCGCCCCTGCGCCCAGGCGCCGATGGCGTCCAGCCACGGCCGGCGGTCCTCGTCGGTGAGCGGGGTCCCGGCGGACATCTTGGCGATGTTGGCCTGCGGGTGGAAGTCGTCGCCCTCGGCGTACGGGACGCCGAGCCGGGCCGCGAGCAGGGGACCGATGGTGGTCTTGCCGGTGCCCGCGACGCCCATGACCACGACGACATGGGGGGTGTTCATGGCTGCCTCACTGTCCGCTGTCTTCGTCGACACGTGATGTCGACGCCACTGAAACCCATTAGGTACGACGAATTCAAGAGCTTGTGACAAATAAGTCTGACTTTTGTAGGCGTGACCTGCCGCGTACTCTGAGTCGCATGAGCACAGCGGGCCGGGGGCTGCACGGCCGTGTACTGGACACCCTCGGCCCCGAGATCACCGCGGGCGAGTACCCGCCGGGCAGTGTGCTGCGCACGGACGAGCTCGCCCAGCGCTTCGACGTGTCGCGGTCCGTCATGCGCGAGGCCGTCCGCGTCCTGGAGTCCATGCACCTGGTCGAGTCCCGCCGCCGCGTGGGCGTGACGGTCCGCCCCCGCTCCGAGTGGAACGTCTACGACCCCCAGGTCATCCGCTGGCGCCTGGCGGGCACCGACCGCCCGCAGCAGCTGCGCTCGCTCACGGTGCTGCGCTCGGCGGTCGAACCGGTGGCGGCGGGCCTGGCGGCGAAGTACGCCACGGCCGAGCAGTGCGCCGAGCTGACCGAGTGCGCCCTCGGCATGGTCGCCAACTCGCGCGGCCACCGGCTGGAGGAGTACCTGGTCCACGACGTGGCCTTCCACCGGGTGATCCTCGACGCCTCCGGCAACGAGATGTTCGCCCGGCTCGGCGACGTCGTCGCCGAGGTCCTGGCCGGCCGCACCCACCACGACGTGATGTTCGACGACCCCGACCCGGCCGCCGTCACCCTCCACGTCCAGGTCGCGGAGGCGGTCCGCGCGGGCGACGCGGTCCGCGCGGAGGAGCTGACCCGCCAGATCACGGTGGGCGCCCTGCAGGAACTGGACGTCCTGGCGCCGTGACCGCGGGCCGGGGGCGGCGCCCGGAGGATCCCCGGCCGTCGCCGCCGGCCGGGGATCCCGGCGCCCGTCAGTCCAGGAACTCCCCGTCGACGTACACCCACGCCCCGTCGAGCCGCTCGAAGCGGCTCCGCTCGTGCAGCGAGCCGCCCCGGTAGGAGGCCCGGAAGGTCACGGTCCCGGTGGAGTGGAAGGCGGACCCGCCGCTCGTGCCGAGGATCTCCAGCCCGGTCCACCGCGTCCCCGGATCGAGGCCGAGCCGCTCGGGCCGCGTCCGCGGATGCCAGGTCCGCAGCAGGTATCCCGCGTCCCGCTTCACGAAGGCGCTGTACCGCGAGCGCATCAGCGCCTCCGCGGTCGGCGCGGCCGCGGAGGCGGAGTGGAAACGGCCGCAGCAGGTCTCGTACGGCCCGGACAGCCCGCACGGGCAGGAACGCGTGGTCATGCCGCCATTCTGCCCGGCGGACGGCGGTGCCCGGACAAGCGGAAGACCCCTGGCGAACCAGGGGTCTCAACGGTGTCCGAGGGGGGACTTGAACCCCCACGCCCGATAAAGGGCACTAGCACCTCAAGCTAGCGCGTCTGCCATTCCGCCACCCGGACAAGGTGTGTGTCGTGCGGGCCTGCCCGCGGCGACGACGTAAACATTACCAGGCTTTCGGAGCCGGCCGATCACCCCCGTCCCCGCGTGAACGGCGTGTGACGGGCCGGGACCGGTCTTGGGCGCGGGCGGCGGGGGAGGGAGGATGAGGGGGACCCACCAGCAGTGACAGCGGGAGGAAGCACGTGAGCGAGACGGGCACGGCCAGGACCGTCACCGGCGAGGACGAGGTCGTGGACCTCTGCCGCGAGCTGATCCGGATCGACACCAGCAACTACGGCGACCACTCGGGGCCGGGCGAGCGCAAAGCGGCCGAGTACGTCGCCGAGAAGCTCGCCGAGGTGGGCCTCGAACCGCAGATCTTCGAGTCGCACCCCGGACGCGCCTCCACGGTGGCGCGGATCGAGGGCGAGGACCCGTCCCGGCCCGCGCTGCTCATCCACGGCCACACCGACGTGGTCCCCGCCAACGCCGTCGACTGGACCCACGACCCCTTCTCCGGCGAGATCGCGGACGGGTGCGTGTGGGGGCGCGGGGCCGTCGACATGAAGGACATGGACGCGATGACGCTGGCGGTCGTCCGCGACCGGCTGCGCAGCGGCCGCAGGCCCCCGCGCGACGTCGTGGTGGCCTTCCTCGCCGACGAGGAGGCCGGCGGCACCTACGGCGCCAAGTACCTGGTGCAGCGGCACCCGGAGCTCTTCGAGGGGGTCACCGAGGCGATCGGCGAGGTCGGCGGGTTCTCCTTCACCGTCAACGAGAAGCTGCGGCTCTACCTCGTCGAGACCGCCGAGAAGGGCATGCACTGGATGCGGCTCACCGTCGAGGGCACCGCCGGGCACGGCTCGATGACCAACACCGACAACGCGATCACCGAGCTGTGCGAGGCGGTCGCCCGGCTCGGCCGGCACACCTGGCCGGTCCGGGTCACCAAGACCGTGCGGGCCTTCCTGGACGAGCTCTCCGACGCGCTCGGCGTCGAACTCGACCCGGAGAACATGGACGAGACCCTCGCCAAGCTCGGCGGCATCGCCCGGATGATCGGCACGACGCTGCGCAACTCGGCGGCGCCCACCATGCTCGGCGCCGGCTACAAGGTCAACGTCATTCCCGGCCAGGCCACCGCGCACGTCGACGGCCGCTTCCTGCCCGGCTACGAGGAGGAGTTCCTCGCCGACCTCGACCGCATCCTCGGCCCGCGCGTGAAGCGCGAGGACGTGCACGCCGACAAGGCCCTGGAGACCGGCTTCGACGGCCGCCTGGTCGACGCCATGCAGAGCGCGCTGAGCGCCGAGGACCCGATCGCGCGGGCCGTGCCGTACATGCTCTCCGGCGGCACCGACGCCAAGTCCTTCGACGACCTGGGCATCCGCTGCTTCGGCTTCGCGCCGCTGAAGCTGCCGCCGGAGCTGGACTTCGCGGGCATGTTCCACGGCGTGGACGAGCGGGTGCCGGTGGAGGGCCTGAAGTTCGGCGTGCGCGTCCTCGACCGGTTCCTCGACGCCTCCTGAGCCGGCATCCGGGCGTCCTTATTCGCTCACGTGTGCGGAGATGACCGGGAAGGGTGAATGTGACCATACGCTCGTAGCCCCATTACTCCTTCCTCGTTACTGGTCATGTGATCCGCAACTGGGATCGCGTGTGCCAATGAGGAGGAATCAATGATCAAGAAGGTCGTCGCTGTCGCGGCCGCCACCGGTGGGCTGGTCCTCACGGGCGCCGGCATGGCCGCCGCCGACTCGGGCGCCCAGGGTGCCGCCGTGCACTCCCCGGGCGTCCTGTCCGGCAACGTCGTCCAGGCGCCCGTTCACGTCCCCGTGAACGTCTGCGGCAACACGGTCTCCGTGATCGGGCTGCTGAACCCCGCCTTCGGCAACACCTGCATCAACAAGTGACGTCGTGCCCCGCCCCCCTGAGGGCCTGAACCCGTCGGCCCCGGAGCGCGCGCCACGCGCTCCGGGCCCGACCGGCCTTTTCGCGGGCCCCTCGGGGGCGGGGCGGAGTCTCGAAGGAGGGAATCAGCAGTGCGACAGGTGACCCGCAAGGGCCTGATGACGGTGGCCGCCGCGACGGGCGTGCTCGCCGCCGCGAGCGGCGCGGCCCACGCCCACGGCGGCGCGGCCGCGAACGGCTCCGCCTCGGGTTCGCCCGGCGTGCTCTCCGGCAACCTGGTGCAGGCGCCGGTGCACGTCCCGGTGAACGTCTGCGGCAACACGGTCGACGTCGTCGGCGTCCTCAACCCGTCGGTCGGCAACACGTGCGCCCACCACGGCGACGGGTCGCCGGGAGGGTACGGCGACTCCGACGGCCACGGGGGCCATGACGGCCACGGGGGACACGACGGTCATGGGGAGCACGGCGGCCACGGCGGCTCGCAGGCCGGCGGGCACGCCGCCGACTCGCCCGGCGTCGGCTCGGGCAACCACGTCCAGGTGCCGATCCACGCCCCGGTGAACGTCTGCGGCAACAGCGTGAACGTCGTCGGCGTCGGCAACGCCGCCCTCGGCGGCGACTGCGCGAACGGGAGCGGTTCCGGCGGTGACCGGCCCGCCACCCCGCCGGACGGTCAGCCCGGTGATCCGGGTGCCCCGGACGGTCCGGACGGCCCCGGGGGCCCGGGCGACCCGGGCGGCTCCGGCGACCCGGGTGACCCGGATCGGCCGGACGGTCCGGCGGAGTCCGGCCGGCCCGGCGCCCCGGCCGCACCGCCCTCCACGGGCGAGGCGCGGGACGGCGGCTCCCCGCACGCCGGCCAGCTGGTCACCCGGTCCGGGGGCGGCGCACAGCTCGCGCAGACCGGCAGCGGCCTGCCGCTGGGCGCCACGCTGCCGATGAGCGCGGGGGCGCTGCTGGCGGGCGCGGTGCTGTACCGCAAGGCGCGCGCCTCGGCATAGACGGGACACGGCTGGCCAGCGGAGCGGGCCCCGCGTGGGCGGGGCCCGCTCCGTATGCGCCACTTCGGATCATCGTGCGCTCACCACGTGGCGCGTACCTGGCGGATGATCCGCCGCCGCAGCCGCACCCGGCGGCTGCCGTCACGCAGCAGGCTCAGGCGGTACAACTCCCAGTGTCCGTACTCGGCATGGTCCGTCAGCAGTCGTGTCGTCTCCTTGCGGGAGACCCCGCGCGGTACGTACACGTCGACAAATTCGTATTCCGGCATCGCATCTATTGTGCGGTCCGGGGCCCGGTACGGATAGCGTCTGCAGTATGTCTGATGCTGCGCAGCCCACCGCTGCCGAGGTACGCGCCGCCGCCGAGGCGGTCAAGACCGCGCTCGACCGCCACCTGGCCGCGGTCGAACGCAGGTCGGGGGAGGACGACCCGGCCGTCCACGAGGCGTTCAACCAGCTGGCCGCGGCCGCCGAGGCGTACGACGAGCTGCTCTACGACCGCTACGACGAGGTCACGCCCTTCGAGATCCCCGGTGCGGAGGACGCGCTGCCCCCGTACACCGGCCCCGAGGAACCGAACGCGCTGAGCGTGCTGATCCGCCGCGACTACGCCGTGGCGGAACCGCAGCGGCTGCTGGCGCAGGCCCGGCGGATCGAGGCGGCGGACGACGAGGCGGGCGCGGACGTCTCCGGCACGGTCCACGGGGCGCTCGGCCTCCTGTTCGGCGAGTTCGAACCGGACGAGATCGCCTCCCGGCACAAGGAGTTCGGCCTGGAGGAGGGCGACTCCACCCTCTGGGTGACGGCCGCGGACGAACCGGCCGAGCCCGGGGAGTGGCTGGAGGCGCCGTTCGAGCAGATCGACCCGCAGCGGGTGGTCTGCCGCTTCGACGTGAGCGCGGTCTTCGACGACGAGGCCGACGACGACCTCGACGACGAGATCGACGAGATCGACGACGAGGCCGAGGACGACGAGGACGACCTCGACGACGGCCTGGACGACGAGGCCGAGGACGACCCGGAGGACCTGGAGCCGCTGGACGTGAACCACCGGCGGTAGGAGAGGCGACGGCGGCGGCCGCGGCGCGTGTCTGCCCGCGACCGCCGCCGTCGTCCGTGCGCGGGGACCGGGTCAGCCGGCCGCCGGGACCTGCGAGGCCAGCAGCACCGGCAGACGGGTCGTACGCGGCTTCGCCGGGACCTCGGCCACCGCCCGGTGCAGCGCCTGCTCCACGCCGTGCACCACGGACAGGTGGCGGTCGGCCCGGCCGAACGCCGTGTACACCCAGGGCCGGCTCAGCGCCTGCGCGGCGTCGCCGGGCAACACCACGACCACCGCGGGCCACCGGCAGCCCGCCGCCTGGTGCGCGGTCAGTGCCCACCCGTGCCGCACGCAGTGCTCCACCTGCTCCCTCGGCACGACGACCGTCTCGCCGGCGCAGGACAGGTGCAGTCCGTCGGCGTCGGCCGTCACCACGTGGCCCGGCCGCGTACGGCCCGGCGCGGGGGAGTGGACGACGCGGTCGCCCGGGTCGAAGCCGCCGAAGCGGCCGGGACCGGGGTTGAGCCGCTCCTTCAGCGCCGCGTTCAGCGCGCGCGTCCCGGCCGCGCCGCCGTGGCCCGGCGTGATCACCTGCGTCTCCTCGGCGGGCACACCGATCGCGCGCGGCACGGAGTCCACCACGAGCTGCACGGTCCGGTGCACCGCCTCGCCCGCGTCCCGCACCGGCACGATGACGACTTCCTTGCCGGGGGCCGCCACCTGGTTCAGCTCGCCGATGCCGATGCCGGAGACCAGCTCGCCGAGCGGTCCGGGATCGGGGCGCCGCGAGGCGATCTGCGGGCAGATCCGCGCCGCCAGCAGGTCCGCGAAGACCCGCCCCGGCCCCGCGGACCACAGCACCGCCGGGTCCCCGGCCAGCACCAGCCGGGCCCCGTCCGGCAGCGACTCGGTGAGCAGGGCAGCCGCCTCGACGTCCAGCTGCGGGGCGTCCAGCACGACGAGCAGGTCGAGGTCCAGCGCCCCCTCGGCGTCCCGCCCCGGCCCCTCGGCGCCGGCGAGGAGCCCGGCGACGGTGGCGACGGACGGGCCGGCGGCGGGGGCGGCCGGGGCGTCGGCGTTCGCCGCGGGTCCCGTCGGCGGGGCCGGCCGGCGCAGCAGGGCCGCGAAGCGGTCACGGCCGATCGGGCTGTGCGTGGCGGCCCAGGCGCGCAGCCCCAGGGCGTGCGCCGCGTGCAGCAGCGCCGCCGGCTCCGCCAGGGACGCCTCCGCGCCGGTGTGCAGCACCAGGCCGTGGGAGGCGACCGCGCGGATCAGGTCGGCGGCCGAGCCCTCGGCCGAGGCGGCGGCCCGCTCCCACGCCCCGGCCGGGCCGTCCTGCTTCGGCGCCGAGTTCACCAGTCGCGCCAGACCGTCGGCGAGGCTCTCCTCCGCGAGCGCGTACCGCTCCAGCCCGGCCAGGACACGGACCGGGCGCTCCCCCTCGTCCTCGGCCTCCTCGCCCCGCCGGGGCCCGGCCTCTTCCAGGGCGTCCTGGAAGACCAGCGCCTCGCCCTCCGCGACCGTGTTCCGCACGGCCGCGTCCGGGTCCGGCACCCCCCGCTGGGCCAGCGCCGCGGTGAGGGCCGGCAGCTCCAGGGCCGTGTGCCCGGCCAGGGCCGCCTGCTCCAGCAGCCAGACGGTGACCGCGCGGCCCCGCCGCTCGTCGTCCGGGCCGCACTCCGCGCCGAGCAGTGCCCGCGCGAACCCGTCGGCCTGTTCGGGCCGCACCCCGGTGACCCGCAGCAGCTGCCAGGGGTCCGCGCGCAGCAGCTCGTCCGCGCCTTCGCCGAGGACCGCGGCGATGCGGGGGGCGAGCGCCTCCGGCGCGCCGCCCTCGGCGAGCACGCGGCGCACGGCCTGGACGGCTTCCGGCGCCGGGGCCGGGGAGGCGCCCGCCGGCCCGGCCGGCACCGGCCGGGACCGGCGCACCGGCTCGGGCGCGGGGCGGCGCGGGGCGGGCGCGGGTCCGGGCCCGGGCTCGGGCTCGGGCTCGGCGAAGACCGCGGTCACCGGCTTCTCGCCGCTCTCCACGGCCCGCACGGCGGCGAGCAGGTCGGCGGCCTTGCCGCTGAGCTTGGCGCCGGCCTCGATCGGCCCCTTCTTCTCGGCCTTGCGCCGCTCGATGCGCTCCCGCTCGATCCGCTGGGCCAGCAGCTCGGCCTCGGCCTCGGACAGCTCGGCCCCTGTGCCGCCGGCCTCCCCGGCCGATCCGGTCCCCGCGTCCGCGGCGTCCTGCGCGTCCGCGGCGCTCCCCTCAGCGGCGTCCTGCGCGTCCGTGACGCCCTCCCCCGCGGCGTCCCGGGTGCCGTTCTCCCGCGTGGTGCCCGGCGTCCCCGGCTCGGCGTCCTCCGCGGTCTCGGGCTCCGTGCTCACAGCGTGCTCCAGTCGTGATCGGGATAGCGGTGCACGGGCGCCGACACGTCGTCGAGCGCCCGGCAGATCTCGTCAGGAAGACTAAGCGCCTCCACTGACAACGCCGCCGTGAGCTGCCGCGCGTTGCGCGCGCCGACGATGGGCGCGACCACGCCGGGCCGGTCCCGCACCCACGCGAGGGCCACCTGGAGCGGGGTCACCGCGAGCCCGTCCGCGGCCGTCGTCACGGCGTCCACGATGCGGCTCGCCGCGTCGTCGAGGTACGGCGCGACGAAGGGCGCCAGATGCTCGGAGGCGGCCCGCGAGTCCGGCGGCGTCGCGTCGCCCCGGTACTTGCCCGTCAGCACCCCGCGGCCCAGCGGCGAGGAGGGCAGCAGGCCGATGCCCAGGTCCAGGGCGGCCGGCAGCACCTCGCGCTCCACCCCCCGTTGCAGCAGCGAGTACTCCATCTGCGTGCTCGCCAGCCGGGTCCGCGTGCCCGGCGCCGCCAGCTGCCAGGTCGCCGCCTTGGCCAGCTGCCAGCCGCAGAAGTTGGAGACCCCGGCGTAGCGGGCACGGCCGCTGCCGACCGCCAGGTCGACGGCGTGGAGCGTCTCCTCCAGCGGGGTGTGCGGGTCGAAGGCGTGGACGTGCCACACGTCGACGTAGTCCGTGCCCAGGCGGGCGAGCGAGGCGTCCAGCGCGGAGAGCAGATGGCCGCGCGAGCCGTCGAAGCGGCGGTCGGGGTCCGGCACGCTGCCCGCCTTGGTGGAGATGACCAGGTCCTGGCGCGGCACCAGGTTGTCCAGCAGTTTGCCGAGCAGGTACTCGGCCTCTCCGTCGCCGTACACGTCCGCGGTGTCGACGAGGGTCCCGCCCGCTTCCCAGAAGGTCTTCAAGAGGTCCGCCGCGTCGTGCTCGTCGGTGTCCCTGCCCCAGGTCAGGGTGCCGAGACCGATGCGGGACACGCGCAGGCCGGTGCGGCCGAGATGCCTCTGCTCCATGAACGCCGAGATTACTGGCCGGAACCTGCCGTGTGGGGGCCTGTGGACAACGGTTTCCGCACGTCGGCCGGAAGCCGGGCCCCCGCCGCCCGGCCCGCGGTCCCGTCCCGCCGCGGGCCGTGCCCCCGCCGCCGCCCCCGCGCTAAGGTCTGCCCAAAGGGACGTTACTGATCGGTAAGGGGAATCGGCCATGCAGCTCGGGATCAACCTCGGCTACTGGGGTGCGGGGATGGACGCGGACAATCTCGCCGTGGCCCAGGAGGCCGACCGGCTCGGGTACGCCGTCTGCTGGGCCGCGGAGGCCTACGGCTCCGACGCGGCCACCGTGCTCACCTGGGTCGCCGCGCAGACCGGACGCATCGACGTCGGCTCGGCCATCTTCCAGATCCCGGCCCGCCAGCCCGCGATGACGGCGATGACCGCCGCCACCCTGGACTCCCTCTCCGGCGGCCGCTTCCGGCTCGGCCTCGGCGTCTCCGGCCCGCAGGTCTCCGAGGGCTGGTACGGCGTCAGGTTCGACAAGCCCCTCGCCCGCACCCGCGAGTACGTCGAGATCGTGCGGAAGGCGATGACGCGCGAGCGGCTCACCTACGAGGGCGAGCACTGGACGCTGCCGCTGCCCGGCGGCCCGGGCAAGCCGATCAAGCTGACCGTGCACCCGCAGCGCGAGCACATCCCGCTCTACATCGCCGCGATCGGCCCGAAGAACCTCGAACAGACCGGTGAGATCGCCGACGGCGCGCTCCTCATCTTCCCCTCCGCGGACCACCTGGAGGAGACCGCGATCAGGCACCTGCGCGCCGGCCGCGAGAAGGCGGGCAAGACCCTCGACGGCTTCGACGTCTGCCCGACGCTCCCCCTCGCCGTCGGCGACGACAAGGACGTCGCCGCGCTCGCCGACACCTTCCGCCCCTACACCGCCCTGTACGTCGGCGGCATGGGCAGCCGCAAGCAGAACTTCTACAACCAGCTCGCCCGGCGCATGGGGTACGAGCGGGAGGCCGCCGAGATCCAGGACAAGTACCTGGCCGGCGACAAGCAGGGCGCCGCGGCCGCCGTACCGCACGACCTGATCGACAGCACCACGCTGCTGGGGTCGGTCGACCGGATCGCGGACCGGATGAAGGCCTATGCCGCGGCCGGCGTCACCACCCTGACGCTCGCCCCCGCCGGCTTCACCCTCGACGACCGGATCGCCTCGCTCCGCGCCGGTGTCCAGGCCCTGGAACGCGCCGGGCTCGCCTAGGACGCGCCGGGTCCGCCCGGACGCGTGCGGCCGGCGGAGCTTTCCGCGGCCGTGGTGGGGGCTCGGGGGCCCTCCCCGCCACGGCCGTCGGGAGGACCAACGCGCGCGTGCCCCCTCGGTTACGCCCTCCCGCCCCCTCGTCGGGCCGCTCGACCCGTTCCGTGCGGAGCCCGCGCAGGGGGTGCGGTCCACGGAGGGCTCGACCGATGTTTTTCGGCCAAGAACGTGTTCCGGCGCGGGGGCGCTCCAGGAGAGCGCCGTCGCCGACGAGCCGTTCCGGCCGCCGTGTCCCCTCGCGGCCGGCGGGGCACGGGGCGGACGGGAGAACGCACGCCTCGCGGCGCCGGTCCCGGGAGCGGACGCGCGCCCCGGGTCCGCCGGGCCCGGGGCGCGCGAGGACGAGCAGAAGCGGCCCCTCGGCGCCCCGCCGGGAAGCGCGGCCCGCCGGCCGGCCCCGCGGCCCCGGCGGGCCGGCCGGCCCCGCGGTCTACAGCCAGCCGCGCCGCTTGAAGAGCCGGAAGACCAGCACCTCCAGCACGGCCATCACGGCGATCAGCGCCGGATACGACCACACCCAGTGCAGCTCCGGCATGTGGTCGAAGTTCATGCCGTAGATCCCCGCGATCATCGTGGGGATCGCGGCCATGGCCGCCCACGCGGAGATCTTCCGCATGTCGTCGTTCTGCCGCACGCTCATCTGCGCCAGATGCGCCGACAGGATGTCTGACACCAGCCGGTCCAGGCCCTCCACCGACTCGTTCACGCGCGTGAGGTGGTCGTGCACGTCGCGGAAGAAGGGCCGCGCCTTGTCGTTCACGAAGGGCACCGTGGCGCCGAACGGGCCGTTGCCCGCGAGACGGGTCAGCGGCAGCGCCAGCGGGCCGGTGGCCCGGCGGAACTCCAGGATCTGCCGCTTGAAGTTGTAGATCCTGGACGCGGTGTGGCGCGAACCGCCGTCCTCCGGCGAGAACACCTCCGCCTCCAGCCCCTCCAGGTCGGCCTGCAGCTCGGTCGCCACGTCCAGGTAGTGGTCGACGGCGGCGTCGGCGATCGCGTACAGCACCGAGGTGGGGCCCTTCCCGAGCAGCTCGGGCTCCTGCTCCAGGCGGCGCCGTACCGCCTTGAGCGGGGCGCCCTCCCCGTGACGGACGGTCACCACGAACGCGTCCCCCAGGAAGACCATGACCTCGCCGGTGGAGACGGTGTCGCTGTCCGGCTCGTACCCGACCGGCTTGAGGACCATGAAGAGGGAGTCCTCGTAGACCTCCAGCTTGGGCCGCTGGTGCGCCTTGAGGGCGTCCTCGACCGCCA
Organism: Streptomyces glaucus; assembly: GCF_039533365.1. Taxonomy (NCBI): domain Bacteria; kingdom Bacillati; phylum Actinomycetota; class Actinomycetes; order Kitasatosporales; family Streptomycetaceae; genus Streptomyces; species Streptomyces glaucus. The sequence continues at coordinate 59,897 of NZ_BAAATK010000016.1, read as the reverse complement.
GGGGATGCAGCGCGAACTCCTGCGTGACCAGGTCGAACTCCTCCTCGGTCGGTTCGTGCAGCCCGACCCAGACGAAACCGCCCGCCCCCCGGGCCTCGCTCAGCGCGTCGGAGAAGTCCTCAGGGCCCTCCGTACGGTGGCCGTCACGGTAGATGGCGCAGTCGACGATCACCGAACGTGTTCTCCTCTCATCCGCGGGCCGACAGGCCCCGTCTTCTCCTCCCCCGCGACAGGCGGCATACGCCTACCCTGGGCCGCATGCCCACGCTGATCCTGGTCCGGCACGGACGCTCCACCGCCAACTCCGAGGGACTGCTCGCCGGCTGGACGCCCGGCGTCGGCCTCGACGAACGCGGGGCCGCACAGGCCGCCGCCCTGCCCGGGCGCCTCGCCGGGCTGCCCCTCGCCGAGATCGTCACCAGCCCGCTCCAGCGCTGCCAGGAGACGATCCGGCCGCTGCTCCGGGACCGGGGCCGCACGGCGCACACCGACGAACGCATCGGGGAGTGCCACTACGGCGACTGGTCCGGCCGCAAGCTCGCCGAGCTCAAGGACGAGCCGCTGATGGAGGTCGTGCAGGCGCACCCCTCGATGGCGGCCTTCCCCGGCGGCGAGTCCATGCGGGCGATGCAGACGCGCGCCGCCGAAGCGGTACGCGAGTGGAACGCGCGCGTGGAGCGCGACCACGGGCCCGACGCGGTGTACCTCATGTGCTCGCACGGCGACATCATCAAGTCCCTCGTCGCGGACGCACTCGGACTTCATCTCGACCTCTTCCAGCGGATCTCCGTCGAACCGTGTTCCGTCACCGTGATCCGCTACACCCGGCTGCGGCCGTTCCTCGTCCGCCTCGGCGACACCGGCGACTTCGCGTCCCTGGTGCCGCGCGAGACGGACCCCGGCGACGACGCCCCCGTCGGGGGTGGTGCGGGCGCACCGTGATCGTCGGCCGCAGTAGGGTGAAGCGGTCGCAGCAGTGCCTTCCCCGACTCTCAATGGAGACAGGACGTGTCCCGTCAGGTGTTCCTCTACGACCAACCGGACCGCTTCGTGGCCGGTACGGTCGGACTGCCCGGGCGTCGTACGTTCTTCCTCCAGGCCTCCGCCGGCTCCCGGGTGACCAGCGTGGCCCTGGAGAAGACCCAGGTCGCCGCGCTCGCCGAACGCATGGACGAGCTCCTTGACGAGGTCGTGCGCCGCAGCGGCGGCAGCGCCGCCGTCCCCGCCGTGGCGCCCGCCGAGATCGCTGACACCGCCCCGCTGGACACCCCCATCGAGGAGGAGTTCCGGGTCGGCACCATGGCGCTGGCCTGGGACGGCGAGGAGCAGCGCATGATCGTCGAGGCGCAGGCCCTGGTGGAGCTCGAGGCCGACTCCGACGAGGACCTCGCCGAGGCCGAGGAGCGGCTCCTGCAGGACGAGGAGAACGGGCCCCCGATGCTGCGGGTCCGGCTGACCGGCGCACAGGCCCGGGCCTTCGCCAAGCGCGCCCTCGACATCGTCAACGCCGGGCGGCCGCCGTGCCCGCTGTGCAGCCTCCCGCTCGACCCGGAAGGACACGTATGTCCGCGCCAGAACGGATACCGCCGCGGAGCGTGACGGCCGCCGACCTGCTCGCGCACGGCGAGCTGACCGTGCGCGGCCGCATCCGCGAGGCGTCCAACGCGGCGCTGTACTGCACGGTGACCCACGAGGGCGAACAGGCCGCCTGCGTCTACAAGCCGGTCGCCGGGGAGCGCCCCCTGTGGGACTTCCCCGACGGCACGCTCGCCCGGCGCGAGGTCGCCGCGTACGAGGTCTCCGAGGCGACCGGCTGGGGCCTCGTCCCGCCCACCGTGCTCCGCGAGGGGCCCTACGGCGAGGGCATGTGCCAGCTGTGGATCGAGGCCGTGCCGGACGCCGAGCTGCTCGCGCTGGTCGAGGGCGAGGAGCCGGAGCCGGGCTGGAAGGCCATCGGGTTCGCCGAGGTCGGCGAGGGGCGGACCGCGCTGCTCGTGCACGCCGACGACGAGCGGCTGCGGCGGCTGGCCGTGCTGGACGCCGTGATCAACAACGCCGACCGCAAGGGCGGGCACCTGCTGCCCGCCGCCGGGGGACGGCTGTACGGCATCGACCACGGCGTCACCTTCAACGTCGAGGACAAGCTGCGCACGCTGCTGTGGGGCTGGGCGGGGGAGCCGCTGACCCAGGAGGCCCTGGCGGTGCTCGGCCTGCTGCGGGAGGGGCTGAAGGACGGCGGGGCCCTCACGACGAGACTGGCCGGGCTGATCACCGCCGCCGAGATCGACGCCACGCGCGCGCGGGTCGAGGCGCTGCTGGAGTCCGGAAGGCATCCGGTGCCGGGCGGGACATGGCCGGCGATCCCCTGGCCACCCGTGTAGGCACGCACCGGAGCGGTGGCGGAGCACATCGGCCGGCCGGGCGCAAGAACGCCGCACCGGCCATCCGACCTGGTCCGGTTCGTATCCGGAACTTCCCTCCGGTTAGGCTCATGACATGCATGCCTGGCCCGCTTCCGAGGTCCCCGCCCTGCCCGGTCAGGGCCGCGACCTGAGGATCCACGACACCGCGACCGGCGGCCTCGTCACCCTCCGCCCCGGTCCCGTCGCCCGTCTCTACGTCTGCGGCATCACCCCGTACGACGCCACGCACCTGGGGCACGCGGCGACCTACAACGCGTTCGACCTCGTGCAGCGCGTGTGGCTCGACACCAAGCGGCAGGTTCACTACGTCCAGAACGTCACCGACGTCGACGATCCGCTGCTGGAGCGGGCCGAGCGGGACGGCGTCGACTGGGCCGCCCTCGCCGAGAAGGAGACGGCCCTCTTCCGCGAGGACATGACGGCCCTGCGGATGCTTCCGCCGCGGCACTACGTGGGCGCCGTGGAGGCCATACCCGGCATCGTGCCGCTCGTCGAGCGGCTGCGGGACCTCGGCGCCGCCTACGAACTCGAAGGCGACATCTACTTCTCCGTCGGGTCCGACCCGCACTTCGGGAAGGTCTCCCGCCTCGACGCCGCGGCCATGCGGCTGCTGTCCGCCGAGCGCGGCGGCGACCCCGACCGGCCCGGGAAGAAGAACCCGCTCGACCCCATGCTGTGGATGGCGGCCCGCGACGGCGAGCCCAGCTGGGACGGCGGCTCGCTCGGCCGCGGCCGGCCCGGCTGGCACATCGAGTGCGTGGCCATCGCCCTCGACCACCTCGGCATGGGCTTCGACGTCCAGGGCGGCGGATCCGACCTCGCCTTCCCGCACCACGAGATGGGCGCCTCCCACGCCCAGGTGCTGACCGGCGAGTTCCCGATGGCCAAGGCGTACGTGCACGCCGGCATGGTCGGCCTGGACGGCGAGAAGATGTCCAAGTCCCGGGGGAACCTGGTCTTCGTCTCGCAGCTGCGGCGCGACGGGGTCGACCCCGCCGCCATCCGGCTCGCGCTGCTCTCCCACCACTACCGGTCCGACTGGGAGTGGACCGACCAGGTGCTGCGGGACGCCGTCGCCCGGCTCGGCCGGTGGCGCTCCGCCGTGTCCCGGCCCGACGGCCCGTCCGCCGACGCGCTCGTCGAGGAGATCCGCGACGCGCTCGCCGACGACCTGGACGCCCCGGCCGCGCTCGCCGCGGTCGACCGCTGGGCCGCGCTCCAGCAGGAGAGCGGCGGCACGGACACGGGCGCGCCCGGTCTCGTGTCGCGCGCCGTCGACGCGCTGCTCGGCGTCGCGCTCTAGACGTTCCCGAGAGGCGCCCGCTCCGCCGTTCCCCCGGCGGAGCGGGCGCCTCTTCTCGCCGGACGGCCCCGGGGCGGCCGTACGGGGGGGCGCGCGTCGGCCGGACGGCCCCGGCCCGGACCGTCGGGGCGCCCGGCGACCGCTCGGCGCCCCGTCAGGACTCCGCGCCCCACCGGGCCGGCCGGCTCAGTCCTCCGGCGACTCCTCGTCGTCCGTGCCCGCCTTCGGCGGCTTCGGCGGCCGGGTCCGGCCGCCGGGGTTGTCCCGCCGGTACGAGGTGCCGGGCGGGCCGTCGCCGCCCTCCGCCGTGGCGTGCCCGCCGGACGGGCCGGCCCCGTCCCGGCGCCGCAGATACCGCTCGAACTCGCGGGCGATCGCCTCGCCCGACGCCTCCGGCAGCTCCGCGGTGTCCCGGGCCTCCTCCAGCGTCTGGACGTACTCGGCGACCTCGCTGTCCTCGGCGGCCAGCTGGTCCACGCCCACCTGCCAGGCGCGCGCGTCCTCGGGCAGCTCGCCCAGCGGGATGCGCACGTCGATCAGGTCCTCCAGGCGGTTGAGGAGGGCCAGCGTGGCCTTCGGGTTCGGCGGCTGCGACACGTAGTGCGGGACGGCCGCCCACAGCGACACCGCCGGCACGCCGGCGTGCGTGCACGCCTCCTGGAGGACGCCGACGATGCCCGTGGGGCCCTCGTACTTGGTCTCCTCCAGGTCCATGCGGCGGGCCAGGTCCGGGTCGGAGGTGGTCCCGCTGATCGGGACCGGGCGGGTGTGCGGGGTGTCGCCGAGCAGGGCGCCCAGGATGACCACCAGCTCGACGCCCAGCTCGTGGGCGAAACCGAGCAGCTCGTTGCAGAACGAGCGCCAGCGCATGGACGGTTCGATACCCCGGACGAGGACCAGGTCGCGCGGCTTCTCGCCGCCGATCCGGACCACCGACAACCTCGTCGTCGGCCAGGTGATCTTACGGACGCCGCCGTCCAGGAACACCGTGGGACGGTTCACCTGGAAGTCGTAGTAGTCCTCGGCGTCCAGCGCCGCGAACACCTCGCCCTTCCATTCCCGTTCCAGGTGAGCGACCGCGGTGGAGGCGGCGTCGCCTGCATCGTTCCAGCCCTCGAACGCGGCCACCATGACTGGGTCGATCAGCTCGGGAACTCCCTCCAGCTCGATCACCCAGCGCCTCCTTCCGACGTGCCCTCGCGTACGTCCCAACCTTACGGCGTGCCACCGGGGCGTCCGCAGCCCCCTCGCACGGGGAGTGCCCCCATCACTGCCCCGGCAGTCCCCCCGGAACACCCCGCCCGGCCACGGGGGGCGAGAAGGTGACGGAAGGGGCGGCTCCGCCGGTGCGGAGCCGCCCCCGGCGCGGTGTCGCCTACTTCCCGTCGAGCAGGTCCTGGACCTTCGCGCGGATCTCGTCCGTGGCCAGGCCGCGGATCGTCAGCGTCGTACGACGGCGCAGCACGTCGTCGACCGTCTCGGCCCACTCGTGGTCCCGGGCCCACACGACCTGGGCCCAGATCTCCGGGGCGTCCGGGTGGACGCGCTCGCCGAGCTTCGGGTTCTCGTTGGCGAGCCGGGCGATGTCGAAGGCCAGCGACCCGTAGTGGGTGGCCAGGTGCCGGGCGGTGTCCGCCGCCATGCGCGGGCCCGGCGCCGGGTGGTCCACCAGCAGGCGGTGGGCGACCGCGCGCGGGTTGGCGACGCCCGGCAGCGGCAGCTTCTTCGGCAGCGAGGAGACCGGCTCGAAATCGTCGCCCAGCGGCCGGCCCGGCAGCGACTCCAGCTTCTTCATCACCGTGCGGCCGATGTGGCGGAAGGTGGTCCACTTGCCGCCCGCGACGGACAGCATCCCGCCCCGGCCCTCGGTGACGACCGTCTCGCGCTTGGCCTTGGCGGTGTCGCCGGGGCCGCCCGGCAGCACGCGCAGGCCCGCGAAGGCGTACGTGATCAGGTCCCGGTCCAGCTGCTGGTCGCGGATGGAGAAGGCGGCCTCGTCCAGGATCTGGGCTATGTCCTTCTCATTGACCGCCACGTCCGCCGGGTCGCCCTCGTACTCCTCGTCGGTGGTGCCGAGCAGCAGCATGTCCTCCCAGGGGAGGGCGAAGGTGATGCGGTACTTGTCGATCGGGGTGGCCAGCGCGGCCCGCCAGGGGGAGGTGCGCTTCAGGACCAGGTGCGCGCCCTTGGACAGGCGGATGGACGGCGCGGCGTCCGGGTCCTCCATCTTCCGCAGGTGGTCGATCCACGGGCCGGTGGCGTTCAGCACGAGGCGGGCGTCGATGCCGAACTCGGCGCCGGACAGGCGGTCCTTCAGTTCGGCGCCGGTCACCCGGCCCCGGGTGAAGCGCAGGCCCGTCACCTCGGCGTGGTTGAGGACGACCGCGCCCGCCTCGACGGCCGCGCGGACCGTCATCAGCGCCATCCGGGCGTCGTTCATCTGGTCGTCGCCGTACACGGCCACGGCCTTGAGGTTCTCGGTGCGCAGCTCGGGCACGTCCTGCGCGGCCTTGGCCGGGCTGAGCAGGTGGCCCACGCCGTCGCCGAAGGCGGAGAGCGCGGAGTAGGCGAAGACGCCCGCCCCGAGCTTCGCCGCGCCGTGCGGCCCGCCCTTGTACACGGGGAGGTAGAAGGTGAGCGGGTTCGCCAGGTGGGGAGCCACCTGCCGGGAGACCGCACGGCGCTCGAAGTGGTTCTCCGCCACCAGCTTCACCGCGCCGGTCTGCAGGTAGCGCAGGCCGCCGTGGAGCAGCTTGGAGGAGGCGGAGGAGGTGGCGCCGGCGAAGTCGCCGGCGTCGACCAGGGCCACCCTGAGACCGGACTGCGCGGCGTGCCAGGCGGTGGAGATGCCCAGAATGCCGCCGCCGATCACGAGGAGGTCGTACGACGCCTTGGAGAGCTGCTCCCGGGTCTCGGCGCGGCTCGGGTTCGAGCCGGAGGCCGGGTGCGTGCCCAGGGCAGGCACGGACTGCAGGGCGGACTGACTGGTCATGCGGTTCTTACTCCTCGTCCTCGAGCCAGCCCATGGTCCGCTCGACGGCCTTGAGCCAGTTCTTGTACTCACGGTCGCGGGTGTCCGCGTCCATGCGGGGGGTCCACTCGGCGGCCCGCCGCCAGTTGGCGCGCAGGTCGTCGGTGCTGTTCCAGAAGCCGACGGCGAGACCGGCGGCGTAGGCGGCGCCGAGGCAGGTGGTCTCGGCGACCATCGGGCGCACCACGGGCGCGTCCAGGACGTCCGAGAGCGTCTGCATCAGCAGGTTGTTGGAGGTCATGCCGCCGTCGACCTTGAGCGTGGCCAGCTGGACGCCGGAGTCCTTCGTCATGGCGTCGGCGATCTCCCGGGTCTGCCAGGCGGTGGCCTCCAGGACGGCGCGCGCGAGGTGCGCCTTGGTGACGTACCGGGTCAGGCCGGCGATCACACCGCGGGCGTCGGAGCGCCAGTACGGGGCGAACAGGCCGGAGAAGGCCGGCACGAAGTAGGCGCCGCCGTTGTCCTCGACCGACAGCGCGAGGGTCTCGATCTCGGCGGCGGTGGAGATCAGGCCCATCTGGTCGCGCATCCACTGCACCAGCGCGCCGGTGACGGCGATGGAGCCCTCCAGGGCGTACACCGGCTTCTGGCCGTCGATCTGGTAGCCGACCGTGGTGAGCAGCCCGGAGTAGGAGTTGATGATCTTCTCGCCGGTGTTCATCACCATGAAGGTGCCGGTGCCGTACGTCGACTTGGTCTCGCCCTCGGAGAAGCAGGTCTGGCCGAACAGGGCCGCCTGCTGGTCGCCGAGCGCGGAGGCGACCGGGATGCCGCCGAGCAGCTCGCCCAGCGTGCCGCCCCTGATCTCGCCGTACACCTCGGCGGAGGAGCGGATCTCGGGCAGGATCTGCTTCGGCACGCCGATGGACTCGCAGATCCGCTCGTCCCACTCCATGGTGTGCAGGTTCATGAGCAGGGTGCGGGAGGCGTTGGTGACGTCCGTGACGTGCCGGCCGCCGTCGACGCCGCCGGTCAGGTTCCAGATGACCCAGGAGTCCATGGTGCCGAAGAGGATGTCGCCCGCCTCGCAGCGCTCCTTCAGGCCGTCGACGTGGTCGAGCAGCCAGCGGGCCTTGGGGCCGGCGAAGTAGGAGGCGAGGGGCAGGCCGGTCTCGCGGCGGAAGCGGTCCTGGCCGACGTTGCGGCCGAGCTCCTTGCACAGGGCGTCGGTGCGGGTGTCCTGCCAGACGATGGCGTTGTGGACGGGCTCGCCGGTGTTCCTGTCCCACAGCACGGTGGTCTCGCGCTGGTTGGTGATGCCGATGGCCTTGATGTCGTCGCGGGTGATGCCGGCCTTGGCGATGGCCCCGGCGACGACCTCCTGGACGTTGGCCCAGATCTCGGTGGCGTCGTGCTCGACCCAGCCGGGCTTGGGGAAGATCTGCTCGTGCTCCTTCTGGTCGACGGAGACGATCCGGCCGTCGCGGTCGAAGACGATGCAGCGGGAGGAGGTGGTGCCCTGGTCGATGGCGGCGATGAAGGGGCCGGCGGTGTGGGCGTCGGTCACTGTGTGCTCCTGGGAGGTTCCGTGGTGGTGGGGCTGTGCGTACGGCGCGTGCTGCGAGTGCCCTGGCGTGCGGCGGGCTCGGTGTTCCTAAGCGAATGCGACGTTGTAGACGCCTGCGGCGATCGCGCCGCCGATCAGCGGACCGGCGACCGGGATCCAGGCGTAGCCCCAGTCGGAGCCGCCCTTGTTGGGCAGGGGCAGCAGGGCGTGCACGATGCGCGGACCGAGGTCACGGGCGGGGTTGATGGCGTAACCCGTCGGGCCGCCGAGGGAGAGACCGACGCTGACGACCACGAGCGCGGTGATCAGGGCGCCCAGGGTGCCGAGGCCGTTGCCGCTGTCGTTCAGCCCCTGGGTGAGGACGGCGAGCACCAGGACGACGGTGCCGACGATCTCCGTTGCGAGGTTCTGCCACACGACCCGGATCTCCGGTCCGGTGGAAAAGATGCCCAGAACCGGCCCGGCGCCCTTCTCCCGGGCCTCCACGGCCTTGGCCGTCGTGGCCTGCGCGCCCGGACCGCCGACGATCTCCCGGTCGGTGAGGTGGGCGTGGAACTGGCCGTAGTAGGCGAGCCAGACCAGGGCCGCGCCGATCATGGCGCCGAGGAGCTGTCCGGCCCAGTAGGCCGGGACGTCGCTCCAGGTGCCGTCCTTGATCGCGAGTGCGAGGGTCACGGCCGGGTTCAGGTGGGCGCCGGACAGCGGCGCCGTGGTGTAGACCGCAGTGAGGACCGCGAAGCCCCACCCGAAGGTGATGGCGAGCCATCCGGCGTTGCGGGCCTTGGAAGCCTTCAGCGTGACGGCGGCGCAGACCCCGCCGCCGAGCAGGATGAGTATGGCGGTACCGATGGTCTCGCCGATGAAGATGTCGGAGCTGGACACCCGCGACTCCTTTGTCCTTCGTCCAGGGAAGCCGAACCCCGGGTCCCTCCGGGGCTCTGGCGCCCTCATGGGGGTGAGAGCGATGCCGGTCCCTTGGCGTTGTCACACTCTAGCGCGTATTGCCGGTAAGTGTTCGACAATGCCGACCGATGGACGGGAGTCTCGCTTCGGCGTTATGCGTGCGTCAAGGGCTGTGGTGCCGAATGCGGGATCGTTATCGATCGCTGCTGATTGCCGGTCTTTTCGGCCGAGGTGCGCCGGATGTCGCCGGGCGCGCGTCCGGGCAGGGCGAGGACCGGGACGCCGTCCGGCGTCCCGGTCCGCCGCGGGGGCCCGACGGCCCTCAGAACCGCCCGGCGCCCAGGTCCCGCGACACCGCGCGGGCGCAGTCCCGCACCGCCGCGATCAGCTCGGGGCGCAGCTCCCCGTCCCGGCACAGCCGCTCCACGGCGCCGGTGATGCCGACCGCGCCGACCGGCATGCGGCGCCGGTCGTGGACGGGGGCGGCGATGGAGGCGACGCCCTCCCAGGTCTCCTCGACGTCGGCGGCGTAGCCCCGCGCGCGGGTGAGGTCCAGGAGGTGCTCGAAGGCGTCCGGCTCGCACACGGTCCGGTCGGTGAACGCCTTGCGGTCGGCCTCCAGGGCCTCGCTGCGCGCGACCGGGTCGTAGGCGGAGAGCACCTTGCCGAGGGCCGTGGAGTGCAGCGGCTGCATGGCGCCGATCTCCAGCACCTGCCGGCTGTCGTCGGGCCGGAAGACGTGGTGCACGATCAGCACGCCCTGCTGGTGCAGGACGCCGAGGTAGACGCTCTCGCCGCTGGAGCGGGCCAGGTCGTCCGTCCACACCAGGGCGCGGGCCCGCAGCTCGTGGACGTCGAGGTACGTCGTGCCCAGGCGCAGCAGTTCGGCGCCCAGCTGGTAGCGCCCGGAGGCGTCGTCCTGCTCCACGAAGCCCTCCTGCTGGAGGGTGCGCAGGATGCCGTGGGCGGTGCCCTTGGCGAGGCCCAGCGAGGAGGCGATGTCCGACAGGCCGAGCCGCCGCTCGCCACCCGCGAGCAGCCGCAGCATCGCGGCCGCCCGTTCGAGCGACTGGATGTTCCGTGCCATCGCCGTACTGCCTCCGTCCCTGTCGAGCGTCGACTCGCGACGTCGCTGCCGCTGTTCGGCAATGCCGAACACTACCGGTCCATGTCGACCTCTTGCTAATGGTCGGCAGTCATTCCGTCGCGCCACGTGTTTCCGGCAGTCTCCCGGAGGCCGCCGGGAGGCACCGAAGGCGGCCCCCGCCCGCCGCCCCGCCCACCCGCGTCCCGTCCGTCCCGTGGACGCCCTGACCATCGGGACCCGGTCCCGGCTACTCTGACGGCGTGCGCCCTCCCGGGGCGCTCCGCGCGGAGTTCCCCGGGAAGGGACGCAAAGCCGACAGCCGTCGCATCCGAGGGAGCCCTTCATGGCCTCGTTGCCGCCCACCTCTTCCACCGACAGCCGGACCCGTGTGTCCGCCCTGCGCGAGGCGCTCGCCACCCGTGTGGTGGTCGCCGACGGCGCGATGGGCACCATGCTCCAGGCCCAGGACCCGACGCTCGAGGACTTCGAGAACCTCGAAGGCTGCAACGAAATTCTGAACGTGACCCGGCCGGACATCGTCCGCGCGGTCCACGACGCGTACTTCTCCGTGGGTGTCGACTGCGTGGAGACCAACACCTTCGGCGCCAACCACTCCGCCATGGCGGAGTACGAGATCTCCGACCGGATCCACGAGCTGTCCGAGGCCGGCGCCCGCATCGCCCGCGAGGCGGCCGACGAGCACGCGGCCCGGGACGGCCGGCCCCGCTGGGTGCTCGGCTCGGTCGGCCCCGGCACCAAACTGCCCACCCTCGGGCACATCCCCTACGGCACGATCCGCGACGGCTACCAGGCCAACGCCGAGGGCCTGCTCGCCGGCGGCGCCGACGCGCTGATCGTGGAGACCACCCAGGACCTGCTCCAGACGAAGGCCTCGGTCCTGGGCGCCCGCCGTGCCATGGAGGCGACCGGCGCCGAGGTGCCCCTGCTGGTCTCGATGGCCTTCGAGACCACCGGCACGATGCTGCTCGGCTCCGAGATAGGCGCCGCCCTCACCGCGCTGGAGCCGCTCGGCATCGACATGATCGGCCTGAACTGCTCCACCGGCCCCGCCGAGATGAGCGAGCACCTGCGCTACCTCACGCGCCACTCCCGTATCCCGCTGCTGTGCATGCCGAACGCGGGCCTGCCCGTCCTCACCAAGGACGGCGCCCACTTCCCGCTCGGCCCCGAGGGCCTGGCCGACGCGCAGGAGACCTTCGTCCGGGACTACGGCCTGTCCCTGGTCGGCGGCTGCTGCGGCACCACCCCCGAGCACCTGCGCCAGGTCGTCGAGCGGGTGCGGGGCGTCACCCCGCCCGAGCGCGACCCGCGCCCGGAGCCGGGCGCCGCCTCCCTGTACCAGAGCGTGCCGTTCCGGCAGGACACCTCCTACCTGGCCATCGGTGAGCGCACCAACGCCAACGGCTCGAAGAAGTTCCGCGAGGCCATGCTGGCGGGGCGCTGGGACGACTGCGTGGAGATGGCCCGCGAGCAGATCCGCGAGGGCGCGCACATGCTCGACCTGTGCGTGGACTACGTCGGCCGGGACGGCGTCGCCGACATGGCGGAGCTGGCCGGCCGCTTCGCCACCGCCTCCACGCTGCCGATCGTGCTGGACTCCACCGAGGTCGACGTCATCCGCGCCGGCCTGGAGAAGCTGGGCGGGCGCGCGGTGATCAACTCGGTGAACTACGAGGACGGCGACGGCCCCGAGTCCCGCTTCGCGAAGGTCACGCAGCTGGCGAAGGAGCACGGGGCGGCGCTGATCGCGCTGACCATCGACGAGGAGGGCCAGGCCCGCACCGCCGAGAAGAAGGTCGAGATCGCCGAACGGCTGATCGCCGACCTGACCGGCACCTGGGGCATCCGCGAGGAGGACATCCTCGTCGACTGCCTGACCTTCACCATCTGCACCGGCCAGGAGGAGTCCCGCAAGGACGGCGTCGCCACCATCGAGGCGATCCGCGAGCTGAAGAGGCGCCACCCGGACGTGCAGACCACGCTGGGTCTGTCGAACATCTCCTTCGGCCTCAACCCGGCCGCCCGGATCCTGCTGAACTCCGTCTTCCTCGACGAGTGCGTCAAGGCCGGCCTGGACTCCGCGATCGTCCACGCCTCCAAGATCCTGCCCATCGCCCGCTTCGACGAGGAGCAGGTCACCACGGCTCTCGACCTGATCTACGACCGCCGCCGCGAGGGCTACGACCCCCTCCAGAAGCTCATGCAGCTGTTCGAGGGCGCGACGGCCAAGTCGCTGCGGGCCTCCAAGGCCGAGGAGCTGGCCGCCCTGCCGCTGGACGAGCGTCTCAAGCGCCGCATCATCGACGGCGAGCGCAACGGCCTGGAGGCCGACCTCGACGAGGCCCTGCGCGAGCGCCCCGCCCTGGAGATCGTCAACGAGACCCTGCTGGACGGCATGAAGGTGGTCGGCGACCTGTTCGGCTCCGGCCAGATGCAGCTGCCGTTCGTGCTGCAGTCCGCCGAGGTGATGAAGGCGGCGGTGGCCCACCTGGAGCCGCACATGGAGAAGACGGACGAGGCCGGCAAGGGCACCATCGTGCTGGCCACCGTCCGCGGCGACGTCCACGACATCGGCAAGAACCTCGTCGACATCATCCTGTCCAACAACGGCTACAACGTCGTCAACCTCGGCATCAAGCAGCCGGTCTCCGCGATCCTGGAGGCCGCCGAGGAGCACCGGGCCGACGTGATCGGCATGTCCGGCCTGCTGGTGAAGTCCACGGTGATCATGAAGGAGAACCTGGAGGAGCTCAACCAGCGCGGCCTGGCCGCCCGCTACCCGGTCATCCTCGGCGGCGCGGCCCTCACCCGGGCCTACGTCGAGCAGGACCTGCACGAAATCTACGAGGGCGAGGTCCGCTACGCCCGGGACGCCTTCGAGGGCCTGCGCCTGATGGACGCCCTCATCGGCGTCAAGCGCGGCGTGCCCGGCGCGAAGCTGCCCGAGCTCAAGCAGCGCCGGGTGCGCGCGGCCGCCGTGGAGATCGAGGAGCGGCCCGAGACCGGGCACGTCCGCTCCGACGTCGCCACCGACAACCCCGTCCCCACCCCGCCGTTCTGGGGCACCCGCGTCATCAAGGGCATCCAGCTCAAGGAGTACGCGAGCTGGCTGGACGAGGGCGCCCTGTTCAAGGGCCAGTGGGGCCTGAAGCAGGCCCGCACCGGCGAGGGGCCGACGTACGAGGAACTCGTGGAGACCGAGGGCCGGCCCCGGCTGCGCGGCCTGCTGGAAAAGCTCCAGACGGAGAACCTGCTGGAGGCGGCCGTGGTCTACGGCTACTTCCCGTGCGTCTCCAAGGACGACGACCTGATCCTCCTGGACGAGGCCGGCCACGAGCGCACCCGCTTCACCTTCCCGCGCCAGCGCCGCGGCCGCCGGCTGTGCCTGGCCGACTTCTTCCGCCCGGAGGAGTCCGGCGAGACGGACGTCGTCGGCCTCCAGGTCGTCACCGTCGGCTCGCGCATCGGCGCGGAGACCGCCCGGCTGTTCGAGGCCAACGCCTACCGCGACTACCTCGAACTGCACGGCCTGTCCGTGCAGTTGGCCGAGGCGCTCGCCGAGTACTGGCACGCGCGCGTGCGCGCCGAGCTCGGCTTCGCCGGCGAGGACCCGGACGGGATGCAGGGCATGTTCGAGCTGAAGTACCGGGGCGCCCGCTTCTCCCTCGGCTACGGCGCCTGCCCCGACCTGGAGGACCGCGCCAAGATCGCCGACCTGCTCCGGCCCGAGCGCATCGGTGTCCACCTGTCGGAGGAGTTCCAGCTCCATCCCGAGCAGTCCACCGACGCCATCGTGGTCCACCACCCGGAGGCGAAGTACTTCAACGCCCGCTGAGGAGCCCTCGGACCTCCGGGCGCCGCCGGGCGGCGCCCGGTCGCACGGCCGGGAACCCCGGCCGTGTGACCGGTGTGCCACGGGGTACCGCCTGAAGCAGGCGCTTCGTCCACATGCGTCGTACACTGGTCGATCCACCGCAGGCCGGTTCCCCTCGTGGGAACCGGCCTGATCGTCCCTCAAGGAGGCACGTCCGGATGACGAGTACGGTCCCCGCGCCCGGAACCCTTCCCCGAGTGCTCGGCTCCGCCCGAGCGGGGAAGACCCCCACGGCCCAAGACTCCGCCCTGCAGGCCGTGCTCCTCGACATGGACGGAACCCTGGTGGACACCGAGGGGTTCTGGTGGGACGTGGAGGTCGAGGTGTTCGCCGCCCTCGGGCACACCCTCGACGAGTCCTGGCGCCACGTCGTGGTCGGCGGTCCGATGTCCCGCAGCGCGGGTTTCCTGATCGAGGCCACGGGCGCCGACATCAGCCTCGCCGAGCTCACCGTGCTGCTCAACAAGGGCTTCGAGGACCGCATCGACCACTCCCTGCCGCTCATGCCGGGCGCCGCCCGGCTGCTGGCGGAGCTGCACGAGCACGAGATCCCCACCGCCCTGGTCTCCGCCTCGCACCGGCGCATCATCGACCGGGTGCTGGCCTCGCTGGGCCCCCATCACTTCGCCCTGACCGTCGCCGGGGACGAGGTGCCGCGCACCAAGCCCCACCCCGACCCGTACCTGACCGCGGCCGCCGGACTCGGCGTCGACCCGGCCGGATGCGCCGTCGTCGAGGACACCGTGACCGGGGTCGCCGCCGCGGAGGCGGCCGGCTGCCATGTCGTGGCGGTGCCGTCGGTGGCCCCCATCGCCCCGGCCGCCCGGCGGACCGTCGTCTCCTCGCTGGAAGAGGTCGACCTGGCATTTCTGCGCGGGCTGATGACGCAAATGCGCTAACCGTTCACCCAGCGTGCAGAGGTGATAGGGGCCTAATTCCGGAGCCCGAGTCCAGGTCGAACGCGAAGGCTTGTCGGAGGAATTCGAGCCCGTCCGGCAGGACGTATTCCGGGAGCCGTACGCCCTGTGCCGGGTGTGACGTTCCCCACGTCCCGGGGGGTCGACAGGTGGCCTCGCGTGTGCTGTTCACCCCTTTTCGACGGGCGTCGGGGTGCCTTTGTGTCCTGATTGGTGAAGCCCTGCACTAATCCTTCCTCTGTCGGGTTTTCGGTCTGTCCGCGCCCGGTTCCGCTGCGTGATGGCGGCTCAACTCCGGTGGCCGCGAGCCCCCGTGCGGGCGCGGACTAATCTCATCGCGAGAACCTCGCCCCTACCACCCGTGATCCGCCGCGACACCCATGCATGTCGGATACACGGACCCGACAGCTCTGGAGAAAATCGAGCATGAACCGCAAGACTTTGGTGCTGCCGGCCGTGGTCGGCCTGCTCGCGCCGGTGCTCGCCGCGTGCGGCGGGTCCGACAGCGGCAGCGGCGGCGGTGACGCGATCGTCGTCGGCACCACGGACCGGTTCACCGCCTCGAAGAAGGTCCCCGCGCCTCTCGACCCGGCGTACGCCTACGACGTCGGCACCTGGAACATCCTGCGCCAGACCGTGCAGACCCTGATGGTCCAGCCGCGCGGTGACGGCGAGCCGGTGCCCGAGGCCGCCGAGAAGTGCGGTTTCACCGACACCGGCAACGAGCGCTACGCCTGCACCCTGCGCGCCGGCCTGAAGTTCGCCAACGGCGACCCCGTCACCGCGGCGGACGTGAAGTACTCCATCGACCGGGCCCGCTCGATCAAGGCCGACAGCGGCGTGTTCGCCCTGCTGTCCACCATCGACACCGTCGAGACGCAGGGTGACCGCGAGGTCGTCTTCCACCTCAAGACCGCCGACGCCACCTTCCCGTTCAAGCTGTCGACCCCGGTCGCGGGCATCGTCAACCCGGACGACTACGCGAAGAACGAGCTGCGCGAAGGCTTCGACGTGGACGGCTCCGGCCCGTACACGCTGGAGGCCGAGGTGAAGAACGACGAGCTGGTCAAGGCCGTGTTCACCAAGAACCCCGGCTACAAGGGGACGTTGGAGGTGAACAACGACAAGGTCGAGATGGTCTCCTTCGCCGACGCCGACGCCATGGGCGCCGCGCTCGACAAGGGCGACATCGACGTCATGACCCGCACCATGTCGCCGGAGCAGATCCGCAAGCTCTCCAACGACTCCGACGACGCCGTCGACCTCGTCGAGATGCCCGGCCTGGAGATTCGCTACCTGGGCTTCAACACCGACGCGCCGACGGTGAAGTCCAAGGCCGTCCGCAAGGCGATGGCCCAGATCATCAACCGCAACGAACTCGTCTCCAAGGTCTACGGGTCCCAGGCCGAACCGCTGTACTCGATGGTCCCGGCCAGCATCACCGGCCACTCCAACTCGTTCTTCAACAGGTACGGCGACCCGAGCGTCACCAAGGCCAAGTCGCTGCTGAGCCAGGCCAACGTCACCACCCCGGTGAAGCTGACGCTGCACTACACCACCGACCACTACGGCCCGGCCACCAAGAAGGAGTTCGAGGAGCTGCAGAAGCAGCTGAACGCCAGCGGCCTGTTCGACGTCAGCATCGAGGGCACCCCCTGGGAGACCTTCCGCCCGGCCGAGCAGAGCGGCAAGTACGACGTCTACGGCATGGGCTGGTTCCCCGACTTCCCCGACGCCGACAGCTACCTGGCGCCGTTCCTCGACGAGGACAACACCCTCGGTCTGCCGTACGCCAACAGCACCATCCGCAACTCCCTGATCCCGGACTCCCGCCGCGAGGCCGACCGGCTCTCCGCCACCGAGAGCCTGACGGAGATCCAGGACATGGTCGCCGACGACGTACCGCTGCTGCCGCTGTGGCAGGGCAAGCAGTACGTGGCCGCGCGGGACGACGTGACGGGCACCGCGTACGTCGTCAACTCCTCCTCGACCCTGCAACTGTGGGAGCTCGGCCGTGGTGTGAGCGGCTGATCCCTCCTGCCCCGGGGCCCGGACGGCGGCCCCGGGGCCCGATCATGCAACGACAAGGCACCCGCAAGTGAACGTGCGTAACCCGTGGCCGGTCCTGCCCCTCGTGGTGGGACTGGCCTCCGGCCTGTTGACCGGCTGTGGAACGGAGACCGGCGGATCCGCGGCCGGCGACTCCTCCGTGGTGGTGGGGATGTCCGACGACGTCCTGGCCACGGACCCGGCCGCCGGCTACGACCCAGGGTCCTGGCTGCTGTTCAACAACGTCTTCCAGTCCCTGCTGAGCTTCCCCGAGGGAGCCACCGAGCCGCAGCCGGAGGCCGCCGAGAAGTGCGTCTTCACGGACACCGCGACGAAGGTCTACACCTGCACGCTGAAGAGCGGGCTCAAGTTCAGCAACGGTGACCCGCTCACCTCGAAGGACGTCAAGTTCTCCTTCGACCGCATGCTGACGATCAACGACCCCGACGGCCCCGCGGTCATGTTCCCCACGCTCGAGAAGGTCGAGACGCCGGACGAGAAGACCGTCGTCTTCCGCCTCGACACCCCCGACGCCACCTTCCCGAGCAAGATCGCCTCCGGTGCCGGCTCCATCGTCGACCACCGCCAGTACGACGCGCAAGGGCTGCGCGAGGACGGCGAGGCGGTCGGCTCCGGCCCGTACAAGCTGGAGTCGTTCGACGAGGACCGGGCCGTCTTCTCGATCAACCAGCACTACAAGGGCACCGCCGAGGCGCAGAACGACGGCGTGACGCTGAGGTTCTTCCACGGCGACCGGACCGCGCTGAAGAAGGCGCTCATGGACGGCGAGGTCGACGTCGCCTACCGCGGCCTCAGCGCGACCGACATCGCGGACATCGAGAAGGCCGACGACGGCACCGGCAACGGCGTCGAGGTCGTCGAGGGCAGCAGCGCCGAGGTCCAGCACCTGGTGTTCAACATGGACGACCCGGTGGCCGGGAAGCGCGGCGTGCGCCGGGCCATCGCCCACCTGCTCGACCGCGACGCCCTCATCGAGGACGTCTACCAGGGCACGGCGACCCCGCTGTACTCGATCGTCCCGGCCGGTATCGCGGGCCACAACACGGCGTTCTTCGACACCTACGGCGCCCGCCCCTCCAGGTCCAGGGCCGCCGCCGCGCTGCGCGCCGAGGGCATCACCGGCAAGGTGAAGCTGACCCTGTGGTCGACCCCGTCCCGCTACGGCCCGGCCACCGACCAGGAGATGGAGGCGATCGCGCAGCAGCTCAACGCGAGCGGGCTGTTCGACGCCGACGTCGAGTCGGTCGCCTTCGAGCAGTACGAGAAGGACGTCGCCGCGGGCCGGTACGGCGTGTACGTCAAGGGCTGGGTGCCCGACTACCCCGACCCCGACAACTTCACGGCTCCCTTCTTCGGCAAGGGCAACGTGCTGGGCAACAACTACGCCAGCAGCACGATCACCGGCTCGCTCATCCCGCGCACCGCCGCCGAGACCGACCGCTCCGCCACCGACGAGGAGTTCGGCCGGCTGCAGGACATCGTCGCCGAGGAGATCCCCGTCCTCCCGGTCTGGCAGGCCAAGCAGTACGCCGTCGTCCAGGACGGCGTCTACGGCCTGGAGTCCTGCCTGGACGCCTCGACCGTGTTCCGGTTCTGGAAGCTCAGCAAGCCCTGACGGACGGGTCCGCCCACGCGAGAGGGCGCCCCCTCTCCCCGGAGGGGGCGCCCTCTCGCGTCGCGCACCGGCCGCCCTACTGCGCGCCGGGGCGCACCAGCCCGCTCTCGTAGGCGTACACCGCGGCCTGCACCCGGTCGCGCAGCCCCAGCTTGGTCAGGACATGACCCACGTGCGTCTTGACGGTGGTCTCGCTGACGAACAGGTCGGCGGCGATCTCCGCGTTGGACAGTCCGCGCGCCACCAGCTTCAGCACCTCGACCTCGCGGTCGGTGAGCGTGTGCAGGACGTCCGGGACCGGCTCGTCGCCCGAGGGGAGATGCGTGGCGTACTTGTCGAGCAGCCGCCTGGTGATGCTCGGGGCGAGCATCGCCTCGCCGGCGGCCACCACGCGGATCGCCTGCACCAGCTCGCCCGCCGGGGCGTCCTTCAGCAGGAAGCCGCTGGCACCGGCCCTCAGCGCCTCCACCACGTACTCGTCGAGGTCGAAGGTGGTCAGCACCAGCACCTTCGCCGGGCCGTCCCGCCCCGGGCCGGTGATCTGCCGGGTCGCCTCCACGCCGTCCATCCGCGGCATGCGGATGTCCATCAGCACCACGTCGGGCTGCAGGGCCCGCACCTGGTCGAGGGCCTGGAGGCCGTCTCCGGCCTCGCCGACGACGGCGATGTCCTGCTCCGCCTCCAGGATCATCCGGAAGCCCGTACGCAGCAGAGGCTGGTCGTCGACCAGTAGGACGCGGATGGCCACGCAAGTCTCCTTCGCTAGTCCGGCCCCATTCTGCCCTGCGGCCCGGCCGCCGGCCCGGCCGCCCCGACCGGCAGCGGGTAGGGCGGGGGAGTGCCGCCGAACTCCGGACAGTGCGCCTGGTGGTCGCACCAGCCGCACAGCCTGGTGGGGCGCGGACGCCAGTCGCCCGTCTCGGTCGCCTGCCGGATCGCCTCCCACAGCGCCAGCAGCTTGCGCTCGACGCGCTCCAGGTCGGCGGGGACCGGGTCGTACGTCAGCACGTCACCGCTGCCGAGATAGACGAGCTGGAGGCGGCGCGGGATCACCTTCTTCAGCCGCCAGACGACGAGGGCGTAGAACTTCATCTGGAACAGGGCGCTCTCGGCGTACTCGGGCCGGGGCGCCCTGCCCGTCTTGTAGTCGACGATCCGCACCTCGCCGGTGGGCGCGACGTCGACCCGGTCGATGATGCCGCGCAGCCGCAGCCCGGACTCCAGCTCGGCCTCGACGAACAGCTCGCGTTCGGCGGGCTCCAGGCGGCTCGGATCCTCCAGCGTGAACCAGCGCTCGACGAGCCGCTCCGCCTCACCGAGCCAGCGCGCCAGCCGCTCGCCCTCCGGGTCGTCCGCGAACAGCTCCGCGACCTCCGGCCTGCTCTCGCGCAGCCGCTCCCACTGGCCCGGGACGAGGGCCTTCGCCCGCGGAGGCGTGCGCTCGGCCGCCGGGACGTCGAAGAGCCGCTCCAGCACGGCGTGCACCAGGGTGCCCCGGGTCGCCGCCTCGCTCGGCTTCTCCGGCAGCCGGTCGATGACGCGGAACCGGTACAGCAGGGGGCACTGCATGAAGTCGTTGGCGCGCGAGGGCGAGAGCGCGGCGGGGGCCGCGGCGGCCGTGGCGGGGGCAGCGGTGTCCGCGGCTGCCGTCGCCGTCGGCCCGGCCGGGGCCGGCGGATCGGCCGGCGCGGCCGGACTGCTGGGGGCCTGCGCGACGCCCCCGGTGTTCGTCTCCATGCCCCCAGACCTTACGGCCCGCCACCGACAGTGCCCAGCCGTGGCCGTGACGTGCGCGGCGGAGGGCGGCCGCAGGGGTGCCGGGGCGGACCGGGGCGCCGCGGCCGCATACCATCGACCTGAGACCCTCCCGCCCGGCAGGCGCGGGAGACGCTTCGAACGAGGGGACACCGTGGACGTGAGCGGCGGGAGCGGGCAGCCGCGGTCCGGCAACGACGAGTCGGCCGAGCACCGGGCGGGGCCGGCGACCCCGCCTGCCGGCCCGGACGCGAGCGGCCGCCCCGGCACCCCCGCGACCGCCCCGGAGGACGGACGGCCCGCGCAGCCGCGCCGGCCCGGCGGCTCCGGGAGCGACGCCGCGGCCGCCCCGGAACCGCAGCCCGGCGAGGGCGCCCCGGCCGGCGGCCGGACGGCGGAGGAAGGGCCGGCCGGCCCGGCCGACGGGGACGCGGTACGGGAGCGGGACCGCGGGCAGGCCCCCGGGGACCCGCTCCGCGAGCGGACCCCGGACGAGCCCGCCCCCGGCCACGCACCGCCGCCGCCCGCCCCCGGCGACCCCGCTTTGGCCCGCGACCCCCACGACCGCGCCCCCGCGCACTCCGGCACCGGCCGTGGCCGGCCGCCGCAGCGGCCCCCGGAGAGCCGCGGGGGGCTGCTGATGGGGCGGCCGTTCGGGGTGCCCGTGTACGTGGCGCCCAGCTGGTTCCTCGTCGCCGCGCTGATCACCTGGGTGTTCGGCGGGCAGCTCGACCGCGTGCTGCCCGACCTCGGCGCCGCCCGCTACCTGGTGTCCCTCTTCTTCGCGGTGGCCTTCTACGCCTCCGTCCTGGTCCACGAACTCGCCCACACCGTCGCCGCCCTGCGCTTCAAGCTCCCGGTCCGCCGCATCCAGCTCCAGTTCTTCGGCGGCGTCTCCGAGATCGAGAAGGAGGCCGAGACCCCCGGCCGCGAGTTCGTCCTGGCCTTCGTCGGGCCCCTGCTCTCCCTCGTCCTCGCCGGTGCGTTCTACCTCGCCCTGCAACCCGTGGAGCCCGGCACCGTCCCCGGCGTCCTGCTGGCCGGCCTGATGATCTCCAACCTGATCGTGGCCGCCTTCAACCTCCTGCCCGGCCTCCCCCTGGACGGCGGCCGCATGCTCCGCGCCGTCGTCTGGAAGATCACCGGCAAGCCGATGAGCGGCACGGTCGCCGCCGCCTGGGTCGGCCGCGCCCTCGCCGTCTCCGTCCTGATCGGGCTGCCCCTGCTCACCCAGTCCGGCGCGCTCGGCTCCGACGCCGTGGACAACGTCGGCATGGACACGGTCCTGGACGCCCTGCTCGCCGCGATCCTCGCCGCGATCATCTGGACCGGCGCCGGCAACAGCCTGCGCATGGCCCGCCTGCGCGAGCACCTGCCCGAGCTGCGCGCCCGCACCCTCACCCGCCGCGCGGTCCCCGTCGAGTCCGACACCCCGCTGTCCGAGGCCCTGCGCCGCGCCAACGCCGCCGGAGCCCGCGCCCTGGTCGTCGTCGACACCGACGGCACCCCCCTGTCGATCGTCCGGGAGGCCGCCATCGTCGGCGTACCCGAGCACCGCCGCCCCTGGGTCGCGGTCGGCGGCCTCGCCCAGGAGCTCACCGACGGCATGCGCGTCTCGGCGGAGCTGGCGGGGGAGGGGCTCCTGGACGCCCTGCGCGCCACCCCGGCGACCGAGTACCTGGTGGTCGAGGAGACCGGCGAGATCTACGGCGTCCTGTCCGCGGCCGACGTGGAGCGTGCCTTCGTCAGGGCCATGGCCCGCCCCAGCTGAGGACCGCTCCCCCGGAGCGGTGGTCGGCGGCCCCCTCGGGTGCCGGTAGGCTGGTCACATGTCCGAACCGACCGGTGCCGCCCGCAGGCGCGGGCCCTTCAAGGTCGGGGACCAGGTACAGCTGACCGACCCCAAGGGCCGCCACTACACGTTCACGCTCGAGGCCGGGAAGAACTTCCACACCCACAAGGGTTCCTTCCCGCACGACGAACTGATCGGCGCTCCCGAGGGCAGCGTTGTCCGCACCACCGGGAACGTCGCCTACCTCGCGCTGCGCCCCCTGCTCCCCGACTACGTCCTGTCCATGCCCCGCGGGGCAGCTGTCGTGTACCCGAAGGACGCGGGGCAGATCCTCGCCTTCGCCGACATCTTCCCCGGCGCGCGCGTCGTGGAGGCCGGCGTCGGCTCCGGCTCGCTCAGCACCTTCCTGCTGCGCGCCATCGGCGACCAGGGCATGCTGCACAGCTACGAGCGCCGTGCCGACTTCGCGGAGATCGCGCAGGCGAACGTCGAGCGCTACTTCGGCGGCCCGCACCCCGCCTGGCAGCTCACCGTGGGCGATCTCCAGGACAACCTGTCCGACACCGACGTCGACCGCGTCATCCTCGACATGCTGGCCCCCTGGGAGTGCCTGGAGGCCGTCTCCAAGGCGCTCGTGCCCGGCGGCATCCTGTGCTGCTACGTCGCGACCACCACCCAGCTCGCCCGGACCGTCGAGTCCATCCGGGAGATCGGCTGCTTCAACGAGCCCACCTCCTGGGAGACGATGATCCGCAACTGGCACATCGAGGGCCTGGCCGTCCGCCCCGACCACCGGATGATCGGCCACACCGGTTTCCTGCTCACCGCCCGCCGCCTCGCCGACGGCGTCGAGCCGCCCATGCGCCGCCGCCGCCCCGCCAAGGGCGCCTACGGCGAGGACTACACCGGTCCCAACGCCGACGGAGGCGCCGGCCGCTGAGCCGGCCCGCGCCGGGCACAACGTACGGGCGCCGGTGCCGAGTTCCCCCGCGTCGGAGGGAACCCGGCACCGGCGCCCCTGTGTTGACACGGCACCGGAATCCGTGAGCGGGCAGGTCCACAACCCGCCCCCGCCGTTCCCCCGCCCTGTGACGTGTGGCACGATGCTGGCCATCCCACCGGCACAGCCCTCACAGGAGACACTCCTCGTGCAGCCTTCCGCCGTCCCGGAACTCGCCCACACGCACACCCGCCCGATCCACTGGGTCGCCACCGCCGCCGCTGTCGCCGCCGTCGTCGCCCTGTCCTCGGTGCTCCAGCCCGGCTCGGCGACGGCGGCCCAGGCGGCCGGTGCCGGGACGAAGGCCGCGGCCCCGGCGGAGGCCACGCCGCCCGACCCGGCGGGCGTCGCCTTCCCCCTCGAATGCGGCCCGGTGGAAGCCGTGGTGAAGAAGAAGGCGTCCGGCGACCTCGACGGCGACGGCAGGCCCGAGACGGTGGCCGTGGTGCACTGCGACTCGCCCATGGGCACCCCGCCCGACGGCGTCTACGTCCTCACCCGGGACACCGCGGGCGGCGAGCCCCGTGTGGTGGCCACCCTCGTCGACCCCGGGGACCGCACCAACGTCACCGACTTCTCCGTACGGGACGGAGCCGTCCACGCCACGCTCCTCGGCTACTCCTCGTCCGACGTGCCCAGTTGCTGCCCCGACCTGAAGGACGACGTGAAGTGGCGGTGGGAGAACGGCTCGTTCGTCCGCTCGACACCGCCTCAGGCCCGCTCGGTGTGAGAAGTGTGAGAAAACAGACAGTAATCACGCGGGGTGCTTATTTGGTCACTCCGCGTCCGGGCCGTAGACCTCGACCCTGTCCGAAACTCGACGCACGTGGATGCACTCGCCGGGACATTCCTTCGCGGAGTCGATCACATCCGTGAGAAGGGGCAGCGGCACGGGCGTTGTCGCTCCCCTGTCCTGCAGAAGCTCCTCGTCCGGGCCCTTGACGTAGGCCAGACCGTCGATGTCCAGCTCGAACACCTCGGGCGCGTACTGGGCGCAGATGCCGTCACCGGTACACAGGTCCTGGTCGATCCAGACCTCCAGTGCCTCGCCGTCGACTCCGGCCGCCTGCTGCACGCTCATCTCTCCTGCCGTTTCCTGCCCCGAGCCGATCGAGAATCCGGCCAGCTCTGACGGGTGTTGAACACTTCGACCCTACCTCCGACTGGGTTCCAATCATGTTCGGTGGGTATTCCCCTGGCGTGAGGGAGAGCGCAAGGGTGAAGATCGGACACACCCCGACAGTCTTTGTGATCTAGGGGTTTCAATCGGCACCCGCCCAGGTAGGGTCTGGAAGCGTCCAGCTCCCCTTGGAGGAGGTGAGGACCGTGGCAGCCCACGACGACGACATGAACCGCGGCATCCGCCCGGGACGCGGGTCCGAAGACCCGGCCGGGCAGATTGCCTATCTCGAGCAGGAGATCGCCGTCCTGCGACGCAAGCTCGCCGACTCTCCGCGGCACACGAGAATTCTCGAAGAGCGGATCGTCGAGTTGCAGACCAATCTGGCCGGCGTGTCCGCGCAGAACGAGCGGCTCGCCAGTACGCTCCGCGAGGCCCGCGACCAGATCGTGGCCCTCAAGGAGGAGGTCGACCGGCTCGCCCAGCCGCCGGCCGGCTTCGGTGTCTTCCTGCAGGCGAACGAGGACGGCACCGCCGACATCTTCACCGGGGGCCGCAAGCTCCGGGTGAACGTCAGCCCCAGCGTCGAGCTCGACGAACTGCGGCGCGGCCAGGAAGTCATGCTCAACGAAGCGCTCAACGTGGTCGAGGCCATGGAATTCGAGCGCGTCGGGGACATCGTCACCCTCAAGGAGATCCTGGAGGACGGCGAGCGCGCCCTGGTGCTCGGGCACACCGACGAGGAGCGGGTGGTGCGGCTCGCCGAGCCGTTGCTGGACGTGACCATCCGCCCCGGCGACGCCCTGCTGCTCGAACCCCGCTCGGGCTACGTCTACGAGGTCGTGCCGAAGAGCGAGGTCGAGGAACTCGTCCTCGAAGAGGTCCCGGACATCGGCTACGAGCAGATCGGCGGCCTGGGCAACCAGATCGAGGCGATCCGCGACGCGGTCGAGCTGCCGTACCTCTACCCGGACCTGTTCAAGGAGCACGAGCTCCGTCCGCCCAAGGGCGTGCTGCTCTACGGCCCGCCCGGATGCGGCAAGACGCTGATCGCCAAGGCCGTGGCCAACTCGCTGGCCAAGAAGGTCGCCGAGGTGACCGGCCAGGCCGCCGGCAAGAGCTTCTTCCTCAACATCAAGGGCCCCGAGCTGCTGAACAAGTACGTCGGCGAGACCGAGCGGCAGATCCGCCTGGTCTTCCAGCGGGCCCGTGAGAAGGCCGGCGAGGGCACTCCCGTGATCGTCTTCTTCGACGAGATGGAGTCCCTGTTCCGCACCCGCGGCTCCGGTGTCAGCTCGGACGTGGAGAACACCATCGTCCCGCAGCTGCTCGCCGAGATCGACGGTGTGGAGGGCCTGCAGAACGTGGTCGTGATCGGCGCCTCCAACCGTGAGGACATGATCGACCCCGCCATCCTGCGGCCCGGCCGGCTCGACGTGAAGATCAAGATCGAGCGTCCGGACGCCGAAGCGGCCAAGGACATCTTCGGGAAGTACCTCACCGAGCGCCTCCCGCTGCACGAGGAGGACCTCGCGGAGCACGGCGGCGACAAGGCGGCCACCGTCCAGGCGATGATCCAGACGGCGGTGGAACACATGTACGCCGAATCCGAGGAGAACCGCTTCCTGGAGGTCACCTACGCGAACGGCGACAAGGAAGTTCTCTATTTCAAGGACTTCAACTCCGGCGCCATGATCGAGAACATCGTCGGCCGCGCCAAGAAAATGGCGATCAAGGACTTCCTGGAGAAGAACCAGAAGGGCCTTCGGGTCTCCCACCTGCTCCAGGCCTGCGTGGACGAGTTCAAGGAGAACGAGGACCTGCCCAACACCACGAATCCGGACGACTGGGCCCGGATCTCCGGAAAGAAGGGCGAGCGGATCGTGTACATCCGCACCCTCGTCACCGGGAAGCAGGGCGCGGACACGGGGCGCTCCATCGACACGGTGGCGAACACCGGTCAGTACCTGTAAAAGACAGGGCGGCTGCGGGTGCCCTCAGCGGGTACCCGCAGCCGACTGTTTTTCGGGGCCACGGCTGGAGCACAGCAATGACGCAAATGATCTCCCCACCAGCGCAAAGGCGTTCTAGGCTCTTCCGTACCGCCGAGTCGCGCAGTGCGGGGACGGGCACCGCACACGCAATCGAGCGCCAGCGGTATCTGAGCGACGCCCACGACCGAGGGCGCCGTCGGGCAAGGAGGGCCGCATGACCGTACGGCGAGTAATGGGCATCGAGACGGAATACGGGATCTCCGTCCCCGGCCACCCGAATGCCAATGCCATGCTCACCTCGTCCCAGATCGTCAACGCCTATGCGGCGGCGATGCACCGGGCCCGCCGGGCCCGCTGGGATTTCGAGGAGGAGAATCCGCTGCGGGACGCGCGAGGCTTCGACCTCGCCCGCGAGGCGGCCGACTCCAGCCAGCTCACCGACGAGGACATCGGCCTGGCCAATGTGATCCTCACCAACGGAGCGCGGCTCTACGTCGACCACGCGCACCCCGAGTACAGCGCGCCCGAGGTCACCAATCCCCGGGACGCCGTCCTGTGGGACAAGGCCGGCGAACGGATCATGGCGGAGGCCGCGGAACGGGCCGGCCGGCTCCCCGGTGCCCAGCCCATCCACCTGTACAAGAACAACACCGACAACAAGGGCGCCTCCTACGGCACGCACGAGAACTACCTGATGAAGCGGGAGACCCCCTTCTCGGACATCGTGCGCCACCTCACGCCCTTCTTCGTCTCCCGTCAGGTCTTCGCCGGAGCCGGCCGCGTCGGCATCGGCCAGGACGGGCACGAGCACGGCTTCCAGCTCAGCCAGCGCGCGGACTACTTCGAGGTCGAGGTCGGCCTGGAGACCACGCTCAAGCGGCCGATCATCAACACCCGCGACGAGCCCCACGCCGACGCGGAGAAGTACCGCCGCCTGCACGTGATCATCGGCGACGCGAACCTGTCGGAGATCTCGACGTACCTGAAGCTGGGCACGACGGCGCTGGTGCTGTCGATGATCGAGGACGGCTTCATCGCCGTCGACCTGGCCGTCGACCAGCCCGTGCGCACCCTCCACCAGGTCTCGCACGACCCGTCCCTGAAACACCTGGTCACGCTCCGCAGCGGCCGGACGCTCACCGCGGTCCAGCTGCAGATGGAGTACTACGAGCTGGCGCGCAAGTACGTGGAGGAGCGGTTCGGGGCGGACGCCGACGAGCAGACCAAGGACGTCCTGTCCCGCTGGGAGGACACCCTCACCCGCCTGGAGAACGACCCGATGAGCCTGGCCGGCGAGCTGGACTGGGTCGCCAAGCGGGAGCTCATGGAGGGCTACCGGCGCCGCGACGACCTCGACTGGGACGCCGCGCGGCTCCACCTGGTCGACCTGCAGTACGCCGACGTGCGCCCCGAGAAGGGCCTGTACAACCGTCTGGTGGCCCGCGGGCGCATGAAGCGGCTGCTGGACGAGACGGAGGTCGAGCGGGCCCGTACGAAGCCGCCCGAGGACACGCGGGCGTACTTCCGCGGGCGCTGCCTGGAGCAGTACGCGGACGATGTGGCGGCGGCCTCCTGGGACTCGGTGATCTTCGATCTGCCGGGCCGGGACTCGCTCCAGCGGGTCCCGACCCTGGAACCGCTTCGCGGAACGCGTAATCACGTCAAGGAGCTCCTGGACCGCTGTCATACGGCGGAGGACCTGGTCAGGGTCCTGTCCGGCGGCTGAGTGGGTACTCGTGCCGAGTCGGCCGGGCAGGGTGGAAAATCCCGGGCCCGGGAATCATCGAGGTGGCCCCCGTACGTTGGAGAGACTGCGGGGCCACTGTCAGACCCGGCTTGTAGGGTCTGATCTTGACCGAGCAACTGTGTCGGGCGAACCGAGCGGGGTGAGGGTGATGGCGACCAAGGACACCGGCGGCGGACAGCAGAAGGCCACCCGGTCCACCGAGGAGGTCGAGGAGCAGGCGCCGGAGGCGCAGGGCTCGGAGGACCTCAAGGAGCGGCACGAGAAGCTCTCGGACGACGTGGACTCGGTACTGGACGAGATCGACGACGTGCTCGAGGAGAACGCCGAGGACTTCGTGCGCTCCTTCGTGCAAAAGGGCGGCCAGTAGGCCCTCCTCGCCTTCGGACGGAAGGCGGACGGGCGGGCGAGCGACGGACGAGCGGAGCGGGAAGCGCTGCGCGCGGAGCGGTGTGGCCGTGCCGCGCGCAGCCTTCGCCCGGGGTCCCGCGCCGCCGGCGGCGGGTTCGGCACCGACCGCGGCCGGCTGACGCCGGGAGCCGGGAGCAGCAGGTTCCCGCCCCGTCCCCGCCGGTGCCTCCGCCGAGTATGTGGATCACCCCCGGAAGGCGGGTAGGGTCCGTGCCGTACTGTGCTCCCGCCGCCTCGCCGGCGGGAGCAGTTCCAAGGATCGGCCCGACGTCACAGGGCGGGCTGCCGCATACGTGGAAGGAATCGCGTGGAAGCCAACACTCGTAGCACCGGGCGTCTACCAGCTGCCTTCCTGACGCCAGGGTCTTCCTCCTTCATGGACTTCCTGTCCGAGCACCAGCCCGAACTGCTGCCGGGCAACCGGACGTTGCCGCCCCTGCAGGGAGCGGTCGAGGCGCCGCACGGCACGACCATCGTGGCCGTCACCTTCCCCGGCGGCGTGGTGCTCGCCGGTGACCGGCGGGCCACCATGGGCAACGTCATCGCCCAGCGGGACATCGAGAAGGTCTTCCAGGCCGACGAGTACTCCGCGGTGGGCATCGCCGGCACGGCGGGTCTGGCCGTGGAGATGGTGAAGCTGTTCCAGCTGGAGCTGGAGCACTTCGAGAAGGTCGAGGGCGCGCAGCTGTCCCTGGAGGGCAAGGCGAACCGCCTGTCGACCATGATCCGCTCCAACCTCGGCATGGCGATGCAGGGCCTGGCCGTGGTGCCGCTGTTCGCCGGATACGACGTGGACCGCGCCCAGGGCCGCATCTTCTCCTACGACGTCACGGGCGGCCGCTCCGAGGAGCGGGGCTACGCGGCCACGGGCTCCGGCTCGATCTTCGCGCGCGGTGCGATGAAGAAGCTCTTCCGTGACGACCTGACCGAGGCCGAGGCCACGACGCTGGTGGTGCAGGCCCTGTACGACGCGGCAGACGACGACTCGGCGACCGGTGGCCCCGATGTCGCCCGCCGGATCTATCCCATCGTCACCGTGATCACCGAGGACGGCTTCCGCCGGCTCACCGAGGACGAGGCGTCCGAGATCGCCCGCTCCGTCCTGGAGCGGCGGCTGGAGCAGCCCGACGGGCCGCGCGCCGCGCTGCTGTAGGCGGCGGGCGCTTTCTCGCCAGGGTGATCCAGTGACTTCGACGGAACCTCAAGGAAAGGGACGGACAACCGGTGTCGACGCCGTTCTATGTCTCACCTCAGCAGGCCATGGCCGACCGGGCGGAATACGCCCGCAAGGGCATCGCCCGTGGTCGCAGCCTGGTCGTGTTGCAGTACGCCGACGGCATCGTGTTCGTCGGTGAGAACCCGTCCCGCGCGCTGCACAAGTTCAGCGAGATCTACGACCGGATCGGCTTCGCGGCCGCCGGCAAGTACAACGAGTACGAGAACCTGCGGATCGGCGGCGTCCGCTACGCCGACCTGCGGGGTTACACCTACGACCGGAACGACGTGACCGCGCGCGGTCTGGCCAACGTCTACGCCCAGACGCTGGGCACGATCTTCTCCAGCGTGGGCGAGAAGCCGTACGAGGTGGAACTGGTCGTCGCCGAGGTGGGGGAGACCCCGGAGCAGGACCAGATCTACCGGCTGCCGCACGACGGGTCGATCGTGGACGAGCACGGCTCGGTGGCGGTCGGCGGCAACGCCGAGCAGATCAGCAGCTACCTGGACCAGCGGCACCGGGACGGGATGTCGCTGGCGGAGGCGCTGAAGCTGGCCGTACAGGCCCTGTCCCGCGACACCAACGGCAGCCAGCGGGAGATCCCCGCGGAGCGGCTGGAGGTGGCGGTGCTGGACCGTACGCGGCCGCAGAAGCGCAAGTTCAAGCGGATCGGCGGCGCGCAGCTGTCGCGGCTGCTCGAAGCCGCCGACGGGCCGGACGGCTCGAAGGAGTCCTCCGGTTCCGGGACGGAGTGACCGCCCGTACCCCGTGGTGCGCGCCCCGGCCTGTGGAGGCCGGGGCGCGCGTGTCTTTGGTGGCCGGACGGGGACGCGTGCGTCCTGGAAGGGGCGGCCGGGGCGAGGGCGCCCGCGGCCGCCCGGCGGGCCGGGGCCGCGCGAGGCGCCCGTCCGTCAGCGCGGCGGGGCCGTGGAGCCCCGTACCACCAGGCGCACCGGGATGTCGCCGGCCTCGGGGGTGCGGCCCTCCAGGACCGCCAGCAGGGCCCGCATGCCGCGTTCGCCGAAGAGCTCCGCGTCCAGGCGGACGGTGGTGAGCTCCGGGTCGATGGCCGTGGCGAGGGCGAGGTCGTCCAGCCCGGTCACCGACAGGTCGTCGGGGACGCGCAGGCCGAGGCGGCGGGCCGCCTTGTACGCGCCGGCGGCCAGTTTGTCGTCGTCGCAGACGACCGCGGTGGGGCGAGGACCGGGGGCGGCGAGGGCGGCCTCGGCGGCGGCGCGGGCGCCGTCGATGGAGATGGGGGCGCGGGCCGTGCGGAGCGAGGCGCCGGGGACACCGCCGACGCGGGCGGCCAGCTCGCGGGCGCGCACCTCGAAGGTCCAGGACGGCACGTCCGCGGCCAGGTGCAGGAAACGGCGGTGGCCGAGGGCCAGGAGGTGCTCCGCGATCTGGCGCACGCCGTCCGCGATGTCGAGGTTGACCGTGGCCGCGCCCAGGCTGCCCTCGGGATCGCTGTCCAGCATCACCAGGGGCAGCTGGTCGCCGCGGATCGCCGTGAGGGCGTCGGCCGCCATGGAGGAGGCGATGACGCCGTCCAGGGCGGCCTGGGCGGACGCGAAGGGGTCCCGGGCCGGGCCGATGCCCTCGGGGGAGGGGTAGAGGACCACGCCGAAGCCGTGCTCGGCGGCCACCCGGGCGGCGCCCGTGTAGACGCCGGCGAAGAACTCCGTCGTCAGGGCCGGCACGACCAGGAGCACCGTGCGGGTGCGGCCCAGGCGCAGATTGCGGGCCGCCAGGTTCGGACGGTAGCCCAGGTCACGCGCGGCCTCGCGGACGCGCTGCGCCGTGGCCTCCGAGACCCGGCCGCGCCACTTCCCGCCGAGGACCAGGGAGACCGCGGCCTGGGAGACGCCGGCGGCCTGGGCGACGTCCCGGCTGGTGGGGCGGGTGCTGCCTCGTGCCACCGTCGGCCTGCTCCTTCGTCTGGACGCGTGAACAGCGGACATGGTACGTATGAGAGGCGTAGTTATACGTAAAACTTGACGCGGGTGAGGCGAGGAAGGGCGGATCATGGCCGCGGGGTACCTGGAGATCCTCAGGGCGAGACACGCCGCCCGGCTGCTCGTCGGCACGCTCGTGGGACGGCTGCCCAACGCGACGGCCGCCATCGCGATCGTGCTGTTCGTCCGGGCGGAGGGCGGCACGTACAGCCTCGCGGGCGCGCTGGCGGCCGTGTACGGCGTCGCCAACGCCGTGGGACAGCCCGTCCTCGGGCGGCTCGTGGACCTGTACGGGCAGCCGCGCGTGCAGTTGCCCGCCGCGCTGGCCTCGGCGCTGGCCATGGCGGTCTTCGCCGGCACCGGCACCTCGGCGCTGCCGCTCGCCCACGCCGCCGTGGCGGCCGCCGGGCTCTTCACGCCGCCCCTGGAAGGCGGTCTGCGGGCGCTGTGGCCGAGCGTGCTGCGCAAGGAGGAGCAGGTGCACACGGCGTACGCCATGGACGCCGTCGCGCAGGAGGTGATGTTCACCGTCGGGCCGCTGCTCGTGACGCTGTGCGTGTCGCTGTGGTCGGCCCAGGCCGCGCTGCTGGTGCTGAACGTCGTCGGAGTGCTCGGGGCGCTCTGCGTGGTGCTGTCGCCGCCCTCGCGGGCCTGGCGGTCGGCGCCGCGCGAGGCGCACTGGCTCGGGGCGCTGCGCTCGCCGGGGCTGCTCGCGCTGCTGGGCGCGTTCCTGTTCGTCGGGATCGCCCTCGGGTCCATCACGGTGGCCGCGGTGCCGTACGCGGACGACCACGGCGGTGACGCGGTGTACGGCTGGCTGATGGCCGCCCTGGGGCTCGGCGCGCTCGTCGGCGGGAGCGTCTA
The DNA here is from genome assembly GCF_039533365.1 of Streptomyces glaucus. Lineage (NCBI taxonomy): Bacteria > Bacillati > Actinomycetota > Actinomycetes > Kitasatosporales > Streptomycetaceae > Streptomyces > Streptomyces glaucus. Next base: position 27,292 of record NZ_BAAATK010000016.1, on the reverse strand, counting down.
CGGGGCCCGGCGGTGGACCGGCGAGCCCGCGCGGCGACTGCGCGTCCTGGTGGCCCTGCTGGCGGTGTGCTACCTGCCGCTGACGCTGATGCCGGGCGTGGCGGCCATGGTGGCGCTCACCGCGCTCGCCGGGGTCTTCCTCGCGCCGTCCATCGCCTGCGCGTTCGTCCTGGTCGACCGGCACGCGCCGCGCGGCACGGTCACCGAGGCGTTCTCCTGGCTGGTGACGATGTTCACGGTGGGTCACTCCGTCGGCACGGGGATCGCCGGCCCGGTCGTCGAGGCGGGCGGGGCCCTGTGGGGATTCGCCGTGCCGGGTGTCGCGGGAGGCGTGTCCCTGCTGGTTCTGCTGGCCACCGGACGGGTGCTCGGCGCGCCCGCAGGACGAGCGGTGATTGCGGCACGTTCGGAAAATGATCCAAATCGTGCCGTCGAACCCCGTTTCAGTTCCGGGGATCAGGCGTAATGTTCCCTCATGGACCGCCGCATTTTCGGGCTGGAGAACGAGTACGGCGTCACGTGCACGTTCAGGGGACAGCGCCGTCTGTCGCCTGACGAGGTGGCGCGGTACCTCTTCCGCCGTGTCGTGTCATGGGGCCGCAGCAGCAATGTCTTCCTGCGCAACGGCGCCCGCCTCTATCTCGACGTGGGGTCGCATCCGGAATACGCCACTCCCGAATGTGACAACGTGATCGAACTCGTCACCCACGACAAGGCGGGCGAGCGCATTCTCGAGGGACTCCTGGTGGACGCGGAACGACGCCTGCACGAGGAGGGAATCGCGGGCGACGTCTACCTCTTCAAGAACAACACCGACTCGGCGGGAAACTCCTACGGCTGCCACGAGAACTACCTGGTGGCCCGGCACGGGGAGTTCTCGCGGCTCGCGGACATCCTCATCCCGTTCCTGGTGACCAGGCAGCTGCTGTGCGGCGCGGGCAAGGTGCTGCAGACGCCGCGCGGTGCCGTGTACTGCGTCAGCCAGCGGGCCGAGCACATCTGGGAGGGCGTCTCCTCGGCGACGACCCGCTCCCGGCCGATCATCAACACCCGCGACGAACCGCACGCGGACGCCGAGCGCTACCGCCGGCTGCACGTCATCGTCGGCGACTCGAACATGTCCGAGACGACCATGCTGCTCAAGGTCGGGGCCACCGACCTGGTGCTGCGCATGATCGAGGCGGGCACCGTGATGCGCGACCTCACCCTGGAGAACCCGATCCGGGCGATCCGCGAGGTCAGCCACGACATCACCGGCCGCCGCAAGGTCCGCCTGGCCAGCGGCCGCGAGGCCTCCGCCCTGGAGGTGCAGCGCGAGTACTACGAGAAGGCGCTGGACTTCTGCGAGCGCCGCGGCATCCGCACCGGCACGGTGGAGCAGGTGCTGGAACTGTGGGGCCGCACGCTGGACGCGATCGAGACCGAGGACCTCGACCGCATCGGCACCGAGATCGACTGGGTCATGAAGTACAAGCTCATCGAGCGGTACCGCAGCAAGCACAACATGACCATGTCGCATCCGCGGGTCGCGCAGATAGACCTCGCCTATCACGACATCCACCGCCGTCGCGGCCTGTACTACCTGCTGGAGAAGAAGGGGCAGGCCGCCCGGATCTGCAACGACCTGAAGATCTTCGAAGGCAAGTCGGTGCCGCCGCAGACCACGCGGGCGCGGCTGCGCGGCGACTTCATCCGGCGGGCCCAGGAACAGCGCCGCGACTTCACCGTCGACTGGGTCCATCTCAAGCTCAACGACCAGGCCCAGCGCACGGTGCTGTGCAAGGACCCGTTCCGTTCCGTGGACGACCGGGTGGAGAAGCTGATCGCCGGAATGTGAGGCGGCGAGCGGGACACCCGACGTGGGGCACGTGCTCCGCGCGGCATGCCGGAACGCCACACGGGCGTCGTACGTTTCCCGTACGGCGCCCTTCTCACGCCGTAGAGTTGCGCGCACGTCATCCACAAGATCGATCGATTACGAGGCCCCATCGTGCGCCGACGCTCACTTCTGATTGCCGTACCCACAGGACTGGTCACGCTCGCCGCATGCGGCGACGAAGGGTCCGACTCGAGCAAGGCCACCGACAGCGCCTCCCCCTCGGCGTCGGCCACCTCGGCCGCGCCGCCGCCGAAGATCGTCGACGGCCCGCTGCCGGCGATCACCGCGGGCCGGAAGTTCGGTGAGAAGCCGACGGTCGCCAAGGGCGGCGGCGAGCCGTCGGAGCAGCTCGCGGTGAAGACGGTCATCGCGGGCAGCGGCAGGACGGTGGCCGAGAACGACTACGTCGTGGCCCACTACCTCGGCCAGATCTGGGACTCCGCGAAGGTCTTCGACAACTCCTACGACCGCAGGACCCGCCTGGTCATCCAGCTCGCCCAGGGCAGCATCATCGACGGCTGGCGCTACGCCCTGACCGGCAGGAAGACCGGCAGCCGCGTCGAGATGGCCGTCCCGCCCACCTGGGGCTACGGCTCGCAGGGCAACCAGCAGGCGGGCATCGAGGGCACCGACACGCTGGTGTTCGTGGTCGACGTGCAGGACGCCTTCAACGCCAGGAGCTCGGCGAAGGGCACCGAGGTCGCCCAGGACGACATCGGCCTGCCCAAGGTCGGCACCAACACCGACGGCGCGGCGCCCGCCATCGAGGTCCCCCGGAGCGACGCGCCGAAGAAGCTGGTGGCGAACTACGTCATCGAGGGCGACGGCGAGAAGGTCGCCGCCACCGACAGCGTCCTCGTGCAGTACAAGGGCGTGTTGTGGGACGGGGGCAAGGAGTTCGACTCGTCGTACGCCAACAAGCAGCTGGTGTCGTTCGGGCTCCAGCAGGTCGTCAAGGGCTGGGCGCAGGGCCTGACCGGCAAGAAGGTCGGCAGCCGGGTCCTCATCGTCGTCCCCCCGGAGCTGGGCTACGGAGACAATCCGCCGGCCGGCAGCGGTATCGCGAAGGACTCCACCCTGGTCTTCTCGGTCGACATCCTGGCGAAGATGTGATCCCCGGGGATGTAAGACTGTGGGTGTTCGCCTTTCCGCAGACAAGCAGGAGCTAGAGACGTGAGCATCGACAAGCCCGAGATCGACTTCCCGGGCGGCGAGCCCCCGGCGGATCTCGAGATCAAGGACATCTGGGAAGGCGACGGCCCGGTCGCGCAGGCGGGCCAGACCGTCACCGTGCACTACGTCGGTGTCGCCTTCAGCACGGGCGAGGAGTTCGACGCCAGCTGGAACCGAGGCACCCCCTTCCGCTTCCCGCTGGGCGCGGGCCGGGTCATCAAGGGCTGGGACCTGGGCGTGCAGGGCATGAAGGTCGGCGGCCGCCGCCAGCTGACCATCCCCGCCCACCTCGCCTACGGCAACCAGAGCCCGACCCCGGCGATCAAGCCCGGCGAGACCCTGATCTTCGTGGTCGACCTGCTCGGCGTCTGACCAGGACCCGGCCGGACCGATCACCCGGGGCCCATGTCCGTCCGGGCATGGGCCCTCGGCTTTTGCCGTGCCGCCGTGGAGCGGTACGGTCGTCGGTCGTAAGCACCACAGGAAGCGAAGGGCGTCGATGGCCATTGCCAAGGCCGAGCGGCTGATGAATCTGGCGCTGTGTCTGCTCGGGACGCGGCGGCCGCTCAGCAAGCGCGAGCTGCGCGAGTCCATCGAGGCCTACCTCGAAGCGGGCAGCGACGACTCCTTCAACCGGATGTTCGAGCGGGACAAGGACGACCTGCGCGAGCTCGGGCTGGTCATCGAGACCGTCGAGGGCCTGGACGGCGAGGTCGGCTACCTGGCCCGCCGTGACAGCAACCGCCTTCCGCCCATCACCCTCGACGCCGAGGAGGCCGCCGCGCTGGGGCTCGCCGCCAAGGTGTGGCAGCAGGCCCGGCTCGCGGGCGCGGCCAGCGGAGCCCTGCAGAAGCTGCGCGCGGCCGGACTGCCCGAGGACGTCGACCCCTACGAGGCCCACGGCGCGCTGGAGCCCCGCATCCCGGTGCACGAGGCCGCCTTCGAGCCGCTGATGCTGGCCTGCCGCGACCGCCGCCCGGTCGTCTTCGAGTACCGCAAGGCCACCGCCGCCCACCCCGAGGCCCGGCACGTCGAGCCGTGGGCGCTGGAGTGCTGGCGCGGCCACTGGTACCTGGCGGGCTGGGACCGCGACCGGGGCGCCGAGCGCGTGTTCCGGCTGTCCCGGATCACGGGGAAGGTGCGTTCGCGCGGCGGCCGGTTCACCGCTCCCGTCCCGGACGTCGTCACCGTCCGGGAGACCGTCGCGAGCTGGGCCGGGGAGATCGCCGACCGCTCCGCGCGGATCCGGCTGCGCTCGGGCGCCGGCTACCCCCTTCGGGCGAAGGCCACCTCGGTGCGGGAACTCGGCGACGGCTGGGACGAGTTGGAGATTCCGTACGGGCACGGTCTGGACGCCTGGCTGGTGGAGTTCGGGCCGGACGTGGTGGTCCTGGAGCCGGCCGAGCTGCGGGCCGACGTGGTGGACCGGCTGCGCGCCGTCGCCAAGGGCTGAGGGGGAGCGGGAGACACAGTGGCAGGCAAACCGGTCAGGCCCACGAACGCCATCGACCAGACCCGGCGGATGCTCTCCCTGGTGACGTACCTCAGGGAGCGCCCCGGGGCCCGGGTCGAGGACGTGGCGCGCGCCTTCGGGATCACCGAGGACGAGCTGGTCTCCGACCTCGACGTGCTGCCCATGTGCGGCACCAGCTTCCGCGGCGGCGACCTGCTCGACATCGACACCGACGGCGAGCGCATCTGGTGGCACAACCCCGACGACGTCGCGGAGCCGCTGCGGCTCGCCGCCGACGAGGCCACCGCCCTGCTCGTCGCCGCCCGCGCCGTGGCGACGCTGCCCGGTCTGCGCGAGAGCGACCGGCAGGCGCTGCTGCGGGCCACGGCCAAGGTGGAGGCCGCGGCCGGCGAGGCGGCCGGCGCCAGCTCCCGCCTGTCGGTGACCTTCGAGTCCGAGGGCGGCGTCTTCGCCGACGTAGACCGGGCGATCTCCGAGCGGCGCCGGCTGTGGATCCGCTACTACTCGCCCGCCCGCGACGAGGTCACCGAGCGCGAGATCGACCCGATCCGCCTGGTCAGCGTCGGACACACCTACGTGGAGGCCTGGTGCCGCCGCTCCGAGGCGCGCCGCACCTTCCGGCTCGACCGGGTCGCGGAGATCAGGATCCTGGACGAGCCGTCCGCGCCGCCCGAGATCGAGCTGCGGGACCTGTCCGAGGGGCTGGTGCAGCCGGCCGCCGAGGACCCGCAGGTCGTCGTGGAGGTCGGCCCGGGCGGACGCTGGGTCGCCGAGTACTACCCGCACGACAGCGCGGAAGAGCTCGCCGACGGAGGTCTGCGCATCACGCTGCGCACCCCCGACCCGGCGTCGCTCAGACGCCTGGCGCTCCGGCTCGGACGCGACGGCCGGATCGTCTCGCCGCCCGAGCTCGCCGACAGCGCCCGCCGGGCGGCCCGCGAGGCACTGGCGGCGTACGACGGGATCGAGGCGCGGGAGCCGCGCGGAGCGCGGGCGGCCCACGACGGGCAGGACGACGGGCGCGAGTGAGCGCGCCGGTGCCGGGGCCGGAACGGGCGAAGGCACCACAGGACCGAGGACGGCCGCCCCGCCGGCACCGGCGGTGGCGTCCCGGAGGCGAACGACCGGAAAAAGGGGAGCGAGGGCTTTGAGCGAGTCTGCGAAGTCTGGTACGCGGGGCATGACGGTGGCGTCCGCGTTCGCCGGGATGAGAAGCGTGTCCCCGGTGGTGTTCAGGGCGGGCTGCCCCGACTGCCGGGGCCGCTTCGAGCTCGCCGCGAGCGCTCTGCGCCTGGCCATCGGCGCCTCCAGCCGCACCACCTTCTACTCCTTCACCTGCCCCGAGTGCGGTGTCCTGGTCCGCAAGCCGGCGGGGGAGCGGATCGTGGAGCTGCTCACCGGGGGCGGTGTGCGGACCCTGCGCCTGCATTCCACCCTCTGAGGGCCGGGCCGGGGAAAGGGTCTAGGCTCGACGCCATGTTCTGGCCGATGTTCGCGGTAGCTGTGGGTTTCCTGGGTCTCGCGGTGCTCGGGGTGCTGGCCGTGCGGGTCTTCGTGGAGGCGCAGCGCCTCGGCCGGCAGGTCTCCGACTCCGCGCGCCGTATCAACCGGGCCGCCGAGGACCTGGAGCGCGCCGCGGCCGCCGCGGGCCGCGCCGTGGACGCGCTGTGAGGCGCACCACCGGTGGCTGCGAGTCCCGCGGGACAGGCGCTCCGGGCCGCTTCACCCTGTCGGCTTGCCGGTTCCGGCAGGTACGCTGCTGATCGCGGCCCGGAGAACGAGGCCCGGACCGCGGACGGGAGTACGCACAGGGGTTGCACGGGGATTGCCCCCCGTTCACCCCCCGGCGTTACGATCGCTGACAACGCGATCGGATCGGACATATGTCCGACCGGTCGGACAGCACCCCACCCAAGCCGCCTCGGTGAGAAGGTAAAGACTTATGTTCGGAAGGCTCGGAGCCCCCGAGATCATTCTCATCCTCGTCGTCATCATCCTGCTGTTCGGCGCGAAGAAGCTTCCGGACATGGCGCGGTCGCTCGGCAAGTCCGCGCGCATCCTCAAGAGCGAGGCCAAGGCGATGAAGGAGGAGAGCAAGACCTCCCCCGCCCCGGCCGGCCCGCCCGCCGGCGAGGAGCCGCCCGCGCAGCGCACCATCCAGGCCGCTCCCGGCGACGTGACGAGCTCGCGCCCGGTCACGGAGCCGACGGACACGACCAAGCGCTGACCTGGAGCCGGTGACCTCCGGCCCCGCCGTACGAGATGGGAACGTGGGTTGCTGAAGCCTGCCCGCAAGAAGGAGAAGGATCCCGAGGGGCGGATGCCCCTCGCGGAACACCTGCGTGAGCTCCGCAACCGGCTGGCGAAAGCCGTTCTGGCCATCGTCGTCGTCACCGTCGTGGCCGCCTTCTTCTACAACGACATCATCAACTTCTTCACCAAGCCGATCCTGGAGTCGGTCGGCTGCTCGAAGACCTTCGAGGAACTGGCACGGCCTTCCTCCGGCACCGAGCCGTGCGCGCAGATCACGATCAACGGTCTGATCACGCCGTTCACCCTGGCGCTGAAGGTGTCCCTGATGGCCGGTGTGGTGCTGGCCGCGCCGGTCTGGCTCTACCAGCTGTGGGCGTTCGTCGCCCCCGGCCTGCACCGGCACGAGAAGAAGTACGCCTACGCCTTCGTCGGCACGGGTTTCCCGCTCTTCCTCACCGGTGCCTTCTTCGCGTACAAGGTGCTGCCCACCACCGCGGAAGTGCTGATCGACTTCACGCCGGTCAACATCGACAACCTGCTGCCGCTCGACGACCTGCTCGACCTCGTCACGCGCATGGTCATCGTCTTCGGCCTCTCCTTCGAGCTGCCCCTGCTGCTGGTCATGCTCAACTTCTCCGGGGCCATCTCCGGCCGGCGCATGCTCGGCTGGTGGCGCGGCATGATCATGGGCATCACGCTCTTCGCGGCCATCGCCACGCCCAGCACCGACCCGTTGACCATGGTGATGCTCGCCGGACCGATCTGGGTCCTGTACTTCGCCGCCGTGGCCGTCGCGCTGCTCAACGACCGGCGCCGGCGCCGCCGCGAGGCCCTGGGCCCCGCCGACGACGAGGCCTCCGAGCTGGACCTCACCCCCGAGGACATCGGCGGGATCGAGCCCGTGACGGCCACCCCCGCCCTGCCGGAGCAGGCGGGCCGGGACCGGGTCAACGGGTACGACGACGTGACCTGAGCCGTTCCCGCCCGGCCGCTCCGGCTGCCGGAGCGGCCGTCCCCCGCCTGCGGCCGGGGCCGGTGCCCCCGGTCCCGGCCCCGCGGGCGGCACGGGCCGGGCCGCCGGTGCTGAGCTGCGAGGATCCGGGATCCGCCGGAACCGGATCCGGATAATGATCGTCCTGTTGTCGGTGGTGCCCGGTACGCTCGAAAGTACGATGACAGAGGACCTCTCTCCGGCCGAGCGGTACGCGGCAGCACGCAGGCGCGCTGCCGAGCAGGCCACCGCGCTCGCCTCCTTCCGCGAGATGTACGACTTCGGCCTCGACCCCTTCCAGATCGAGGCCTGCCAGGCACTCGAGGCGGGGAAGGGCGTCCTGGTCGCCGCGCCCACCGGCTCCGGCAAGACGATCGTGGGCGAGTTCGCCGTCCACCTCGCCCTGCAGCAGGGCAAGAAGTGCTTCTACACGACACCCATCAAGGCGCTGTCGAACCAGAAGTACGCCGACCTGTGCCGTCGCTACGGCACCGGCAAGGTGGGCCTGCTCACCGGCGACAACAGCGTCAACTCCGACGCCCCGGTGGTCGTGATGACCACGGAGGTGCTGCGGAACATGCTGTACGCCGGCTCGCAGACCCTCCTCGGCCTCGGCTACGTGGTCATGGACGAGGTGCACTACCTCTCCGACCGCTTCCGGGGCGCCGTCTGGGAGGAAGTGATCATCCACCTTCCCGAGTCGGTGACGCTGGTGTCGCTGTCCGCGACCGTGTCGAACGCCGAGGAGTTCGGCGACTGGCTCGACACCGTCCGCGGCGACACCGAGGTCATCGTCTCCGAACACCGGCCCGTGCCGCTGTTCCAGCACGTGCTGGCCGGACGCCGGATGTACGACCTGTTCGAGGAGGGCGAGGGCCACAAGAAGGCCGTCAACCCCGACCTCGTGCGGATGGCGCGCATGGAGGCGAGCCGCCCGTCGTACCCGGACCGGCGGCGGGGCCGCGCCATGCGCGAGGCCGACCGCGAGCGGGAGCGCAGACAGCGGACGCGGGTGTGGACGCCGAGCCGGCCCGAGGTCATCGAGCGCCTGGACGCCGAGGGCCTGCTGCCCGCGATCACCTTCATCTTCAGCCGCGCCGCCTGCGAGGCTGCCGTCCAGCAGTGCCTGTACGCAGGCCTGAGGCTCAACGACCAGGAGGAGCGGGAGCAGGTCCGCGCCCTGGTCGAGGAGCGCACCTCCGCCATCCCGCCCGAGGACCTGCACGTCCTGGGCTACTACGAGTGGCTGGAGGGCCTGGAGCGCGGGATCGCCGCCCACCACGCGGGCATGCTGCCGACGTTCAAGGAGGTCGTCGAGGAGCTGTTCGTGCGCGGCCTGGTCAAGGCCGTCTTCGCCACCGAGACCCTCGCCCTCGGCATCAACATGCCGGCCCGTTCGGTGGTGCTGGAAAAGCTCGTCAAGTGGAACGGCGAGCAGCACGCCGACATCACCCCCGGCGAGTTCACCCAGCTCACGGGGCGTGCCGGGCGGCGGGGCATCGACGTCGAGGGCCACGCCGTGGTGCTCTGGCAGCGCGGCATGAACCCCGAGCACCTGGCGGGGCTGGCCGGCACGCGGACCTATCCGCTGCGCTCCAGCTTCAAGCCGTCGTACAACATGGCGGTCAACCTGGTCGAGCAGTTCGGCCGGCACCGCTCGCGGGAGCTGCTGGAGACCTCCTTCGCGCAGTTCCAGGCGGACAAGTCGGTCGTCGGGATCTCGCGGCAGGTGCAGCGCAACGAGGAGGGGCTGGAGGGCTACAAGGCCTCCATGACCTGCCACCTCGGCGACTTCGAGGAGTACGCGCGGCTGCGCCGCGAACTGAAGGACCGCGAGACCGAGCTGGCCCGGCAGGGCGCGGTCCAGCGGCGGACGGAAGCGGCCGTCGCGCTGGAGAGGCTGAAGCCCGGCGACGTCATCCACGTCCCCACCGGCAAGTACGCCGGTCTCGCGCTGGTCCTGGACCCGGGCCTGCCCGCCGGCCGTTCCAACGGCCACCGCGGCTTCGAGCACCACGACGGTCCGCGCCCGCTGGTGCTCACCGCCGAGCGGCAGGTCAAGCGGCTGGCGTCCATCGACTTCCCCGTTCCGGTCGAGCCGCTGGAGCGGATGCGGATCCCGAAGTCCTTCAACCCGCGCTCGCCGCAGTCCCGCCGGGACCTCGCCTCCGCGCTGCGCAGCAAGGCCGGGCACATCGAGCCCGAGCGGCACCGCAAGCGCCGGGCCGTCGCCGCGGACGACCGGGAGATCGCGCGGTTGCGCAAGGCGATCCGCGCGCATCCCTGCCACGGGTGCAACGACCGGGAGGACCACGCCCGCTGGGCCGAGCGCTACTACCGGCTGCTGCGGGACACCTCGCAGCTGGAACGGCGCATCGAGGGACGGACGAACACGATCGCCCGTACGTTCGACCGGATCGTGGCGCTGCTGACCGAGCTGGACTACCTGCGCGGTGACGAGGTGACCGAGCACGGCAAGCGGCTCGCGCGCCTGTACGGCGAGCTGGACCTGCTGGCCAGCGAGTGCCTGCGCGCGGGCGTCTGGGAGGGGCTCGCCCCGGCGGAGCTCGCCGCCTGCGTCTCGGCGCTGGTGTACGAGGCGCGGGCCGCCGACGACGCGATGGCGCCGAAGCTGCCGTCCGGCAAGGCCAAGGCCGCGCTCGGCGAGATGGTCCGGATCTGGGGGCGCCTCGACGCCCTGGAGGAGGAGTTCCGGATCCGGCAGACCGAGGGCGTGGGGCAGCGCGAGCCGGATCTCGGGTTCGCCTGGGCCGCGTACATGTGGGCCTCCGGGAAGGGACTCGACGAGGTGCTGCGCGAGGCGGAGATGCCCGCCGGGGACTTCGTGCGGTGGTGCAAGCAGGTGATCGACGTGCTCGGCCAGATCTCCGCGGCGGCCCCCGCGGAGGGGTCCAGCGTGCCGAAGGCCGCGCGCAAGGCGGTCGACGGGCTGCTGCGGGGAGTGGTCGCCTACTCGTCGGTGGGGTGACCCGCCGCCCGGCACGGATCCGGGCCGGGGCGCCGGCGGGAGCGACGGCTCGCCCCGCTCCCGGAGCCCCGCGGTCACGCCGCCCCCGCGGACGCGTCCGTGGGGGCGCCGCCGTGGAGCCGCTGCGCGGCGGCCCGCGCAGGCCCGGCGTGGCCGCGTCCGCTGCCCGCGTGCGCGCCGGCCTGCACGCCGTACGGACCCGCCTCGAGGACGTCCCGGGCGGGGCGCGGCGCCCGGCACGCGCGCTCGCCGTGGCGTCGGGACCGCCCGTCCTCGTATGCCCGGTAGGCGGAGAGCCGCCCCCGCGTGCGGGGCGTCACCGGGAAGCGCGGGGCTCGCGGGCGGGCCCCGCACTCGCTCTCCTCCCGGAGCCGGCCGCCGGTGTCCTCCTCGGACATCCTTCTCGCGTCGGCCCCGGACAACCGCCGCCGGGGGCCCGGGCGTCGGCCCCGGGCCGGCCGCTCCGGACCGCCCCGGCCCAGAGGTCGCGCGGGCCGCCGCGTCACACGTCCGACCTCTCCTCACCCGCTACGGTGAGCGACTTTCGCGCGCGCATTCGCGGTGACCCGCCGTGTTCGAGCGAATCCGCACCGTGCAAATGGATTCGAGCGTACTCCTCTTCCGAGTCCCGTTTCAGGCGCTCGCCGGATACGGCACGACGTTGATCCGGTCGGACTAAGCTCGCCCGGGCACGCCGGGTCAGAGGCGAATCGGCGCGCCTGTTCCCCGATGTGTCGAACATCCCGACAGATCCATGACATACCCCCGGCAGACTCCCCCGCTCCTCAGCCGACTCGTCCTCAGAGGGCCTCCATGGTGAGTGTTGATCCCCTGCCCGGCCGACGTGAACTCCCTTACGCGCGGCTGCTGTTGCTCCCGTTCAAAGCGATGGCCGCGGTGACCGGCGCCGCCGTCGCCGCGGTGACGCAGCCGGCCCGGCTCGCCGTCGGATCGTGCGGCGCCGTGGCCCCGCTCCTGGTGGTCCCCACGGCCGCCGAGGCGGTGCGCCGCGGCCGGACGCTGCGGAACCTGCGAGCCGAGCACGCCCGTCACACCGCGTGCCTGGAGCGGCGGATCGCCGGCGAGGGAGAGGACGGGCGCGCCCCCGTCGACCCGGTGACGTTGGCCGTGGCGCGCGCCGAACCGACGCCGTCCGCCACGCCGGAACAGGCGGCCCTGCTCCGGCTGTGCTCCGCCCCGCTGTCCGCCGCCGAACCGCCGGCCCGCCTGAACCTGCCGTTCAGCGTGGTGGCCGTGCCGCTCGCCGACCTGCTGACGGCGGGACCGGTGCAGGCGCGCGCCCCGATCGTCCGCCGGGCGGTCCCCGGCCGTTCCCTCCTCGAAGCGGTGATGCGTGGACTTCGACAGCTCCGACACCCTCCCCGGACCACGGACGCAGGACCGGTTGCCGCGCACGGCCGAGGCCGCCGTGAGGATCGTGATGGTGGGCGGTTTCGGCGTCGGCAGGACCACCATGGCCGGCTCGGTCAGCGAGATCAGACCGCTGACCACCGAGGGGACCGTGACCCGGGCCGGGGTGGGCGTGGACGACGACTTCGGCTCCAGGACCGAGACGGCCACCACCGTCGCCATGGACTTCGGCCGCATCGGCATCACCGAACGGCTGGTGCTCCACCTCTTCGGCACCCCGGCCAGGAGCTGCGCGCCGCGCTCGACCTGCCCGAGGACGTCCCCATCGTGGAGTGCGACGCGCGCCGCAGGGCCTCCGGCCGCGACGTCCTGATGACCCTGATGCGCTTCCTGCCCTCCCTCGCCGTGTCGGGCGCGCGCCTGCCCTCGTGACACCCCCGACGACACCGGACCCGTTTTCGAAAGCGACCACCGTGACGCCTGAACACCACGTGCCGACCGGCACGGACGACGCCCTGCTCGCCCCGCCCCCCGGCTGCCCCGCCCACGGCCTCGGCCCGGGCGGACTGCACCGGCTGCACGAGACGGAGGACCTGCCGCAGCTGTACGAGGAACTCCGGGCCGAGCACGGGCCCGTGGCGCCCGCCCTGATCCACGACGACGTGCCGCTGTGGGTGGTCCTCGGCCTGGCCGAGAACCTGCAGATGGTCAGCACGCCCGCGCGGTTCTGCCGGGACAGCCGCATCTGGACGCCGCTCAGACAGGGCCGGATCAGGCCCGGCCACCCGTACCTGCCGCACATCGCCTGGCAGCCCATCTGCGCGCACGCCGAGGGCGACGAGCACAAGCGGCTGCGCGGCGCGGTCACCGGCGCCATCTCCACGATCGATCACCGCACCCTGCGCCGTCACATCAACCGCCACACGCAGCGCCTCGTCAACCGGTTCTGCGAGGGAGGCCGCGCCGACCTCGTCGGCCAGTTCGCCGAGCACCTGCCGATGGCCGTGATGTGCGAACTGCTCGGCATGCCCGACGAGTACGGCGACCGCCTCGTCGAGGCCGCCCGCGACATGCTCGAGGGCACCTCGACCGCGATCGCCGGCAACGCGTACATCATGGACGCCCTGGCCCGGCTCACCGCCCGCCGGCGCGCCCGGCCCGACGAGGACCTCACCAGCTACCTCCTGAACCACCCGGCGCGCCTGACCGACGACGAGGTCCGCGAGCACCTGCGGGTCATCCTGATCGCCGCCTACGAGACCACCGCCAACCTCGTCGCCAACGTGCTCCGCATGGTGCTCACCGACCCGGGCATCCGCGCCCGGCTCAGCGGCGGCCAGACGACCGTGCCGCAGGCCGTCGAGCAGTCCCTGTGGGACGAGCCGCCGTTCAGCACGGTCTTCGCCTACTTCGCCAAGCAGGACACGGAGCTGGGCGGCAAGCTGATCCGCAAGGGCGACGGGCTGCTGTTCGGCATCGCGCCGGGCAACGTCGACCCGCGGGTGCGTCCCGACCTGTCCGCCGACATGATGGGCAACCGCTCCCACCTCGCCTTCGGCGGCGGCCCGCACGAGTGCCCCGGCCAGGACATCGGCCGCGCCATCGCCGGCACCGGCGTGGACGCGCTGCTGATGCGGCTGCCGGACATCCGGCTCGACTGCGCGGAGGACGAGCTGCGCCGGCGGTCGTCGATCGTGTCGCGGCACCTGGTGGAGCTGCCGGTGTGGTTCGAGCCCAGGCCGCAGCGGGACATCAGGGAACGGCCGCCGCACGCCACGATCCCGCCGCGCCCCGCCCGGTACGCCGACTTCGAGAAACCGGCGTCCGAGCCCGCCGCCGCCCGGCCGCGGCCCGAGCCGGTGATCCCGTCGTGGCCGCGGCCCGACCCGGCCGCCCCGCCCCAGCCGGAACCGGCCCGCCCGCAGGGGGCCCGGCAGCGCCTCGTGCGCTGGTGGCGCGGCTACTGACCGGCGGCCCAGTCCTGGGGCGACGCCCAGGCCGCGAGCACCCGGCCGCTGCGGAACCGGCGGTCCGCCCCCGTGACCGGGTCGGTGAACTCCAGGCTCCGTGCCAGCAGCTGGAGCGGCCGCCGGAAGTCGCCGGCCGGCCCGGGACCGGTCACCTCGGGGTAGAGCGGATCGCCGAGGATCGGCACACCGAGCGCGGCCATGTGCACGCGCAGCTGGTGCGTCTGCCCGGTGCCGGGCACCAGCCGGTACCGGGCGAGCCCGTCGGCCGCCCGGTGCTCGATCAGCTCGATCCGGCTGACCGCGTTCGGCTCGCCCGGCACCTCCCGCGCGGTCAGCACCCCGCGCTCCTTCACGATCCGGCTGCGCACGGTCCGGGGCAGGACGAGCGAGGGGTCGTACGGGGCGATCGCCTCGTACTCCTTGCGCACCCGGCGGTCGCGGAACAGCGTCTGGTACGCGCCGCGCTCCTCGGGCCGCACGGTGAACAGCACCAGCCCGGCGGTGAGCCGGTCGAGGCGGTGCGCGGCGGTGAGCGCCGGGACGCCCAGCTCCCGGCGCAGCCGCGCGAGCGCGGTCTCGGCGACATGGGCGCCGCGCGGAGTGGTGGCCAGGAAGTGCGGCTTGTCGGCGACGACGAGATGCTCGTCCCGGTGCACGACCTCCAGCGGGAACGGCACCGGCACCTCGGCGGGCAGCTCCCGGTGGAACCAGACGAACATCCCCGGCCGGTACGGCGCGTCCGGCGCCACCGACCGCCCGTCCGCGCCGACGACCAGCCCCGCGTCGAACATGCCGTCGACGACGCCGGCGCCCGCGCCGGTCAGCCGCTCCACCAGGTGCTCCCGCACCGTGGCCCACGTCCCGCCGGCCGGCAGCCGCACCCGCACCGGGTCCACCCCGTGGCGCTGGGGCAGGGGGGCGGGCGGGGCAGGGGCACGGCGTCTCATCGCGAGCAAGGGTACGAGGAGGCGTACGCCGCCGGAAAACCGCCGGGCCCGCCGCCGCGGCCGTCGGCAGGATGCGGACCATGCCCTGCCTCACCGGCCCGGTCCTGCCCGTCGGCACCCTCGCCCGCACGCCGCAGCCCGCCCTCCGCACCGGCGACGGACTCCTCCTGCGCCCCTGGACGGCCCGGGACGCGCCCGCGGTCCACGAGATCTTCCAGGATCCCGTCCTGCGCCGGTGGCACATCCGGGCCGCCGCCTCGCCGTCCGGGCGCAGGTGTCACGCGGCGGACGCCCCCGGCTGCTCCTGCTCCGCCTCGATGCGCGCGTTCCACTCCCGCTTGGAGGCCTGCCAGCCGTCCTCGTTGTGACCGAGGCGCCAGTAGCCGGAGATCGACAGGTCCTCGCGCGGAATTCCGCGCTCGACCCGCAGCAGACGGCGCAGCTCCTTCACGCAGTGGGCCTCGCCGTGCACGAACGCGTGCACCCGGCCCCGCGGGAAGTCCAGGCCGCGCACGGCCTCGATCAGCGCCTCGCCGACCGGCCGGCCGCCGCGGTGCAGCCAGACCACGTCCACATCGGAGTCGATCTTCTGCTCGTCCTCGGGCCCGGCGACCTCCACGAAGGCGTGGGCGCGGACGCCGGCGGGCAGCGACTCCAGGGAGCGGGCGATCGCGGGCAGCGCGCTCTCGTCACCGGCGAGCAGATGCCAGTCGGCGTCCGGATCGGGGGCGTAGGCGCCGCCGGGTCCCATGAACCACACGGTCTCGCCCGGCCGAGCGCGCAGCGCCCAGGGGCCGGCCAGGCCCTCGTCGCCGTGGATGACGAAGTCCAGCGTCAGCTCGCGGTGCTCCGGGTCCCAGGCGCGCACGGTGTACGTCCGGGTCACCGGCCACTGCTCACGGGGGGACTCCGCGCGGATCCGCTCCAGGTCGAACGGCTCGGGGTGGGCCGTGCCCGCGGCCGGGAACAGCAGCTTCACATAGTGGTCGGTACAGGTGTCGGCCGAGAATCCGGCCAGGCCCTCGCCGCCGAGCACCACGCGCTGCATGTGCGGGGTCAGCCGTTCGGTGCGGACGACCTGCGCGGAGCGGGGCTTCTGCGGCTTCCGTGCCGGACGCTCTGCCATGACGGCCTCCCATGATCCGTAGCTTAGGCTTACCTAAGTTAGCACCTTCTCCCGGTGGAGGCCCCTTCTGCCGCAGCTCCGCGACCGCGTGTCGCCGGGGACGTCACGCGCCGAGCGTCGCCAGCAGCCGCTGCAGCGACCCGCCCAGCCCCCAGCGGGACGCCAGTGCCTCCAGCGCGACCGGGTCGCGCGGAGCACGCGGCAGCGTCGTGTCGACGTCCGGCAGCGGGACGTCGTCCGCGACCCGCACCACCTTCGGGGCGACCGCGAGGTACGGCCGGGCCTCGTCCAGGCGCCGGCGCTGCGACGGCGTGAGCTTCGCGCCCGGGTCGTCGACCGCGGCCAGGATGCCGGCCAGGTCGCCGAACTCGGCGAGCAGCCTGGCCGCGGTCTTCTCGCCGATGCCGGGCACGCCCGGCAGACCGTCGCTCGGATCGCCGCGCAGCAGCGCCAGATCCGCGTACCCGCTGCCGCTCACCCCATACTTCTCCCGCACCACGGACTCGTCGGTGAGCTGGAGCGTGCCGACGCCTTTGAGGGGGTACAGCACGCGCACCTCCCGCGCGTCGTCGATCAGCTGGTAGAGGTCGCGGTCGCCGGTGACGATGTCGACCGGGCCCTTGGCGCGCGCGGTGAACGTGCCGATCACGTCGTCCGCCTCGTACCCCGCGACGCCCACGCGCGCGATGCCGAGCGCGTCGAGGACCGCCTCGACGACCGGCACCTGGGGGGAGAGCGTGCCGGGCACCGCCTCCTCGTCCGGTCCCGCCTCGCGCTCCTCGGCGACGCGGTGCGCCTTGTAGGAGGGGATCAGCTCCACCCGCCACCGCGGGCGCCAGTCGGCGTCCATGCACGCCACCAGGTGCTCCGGCCGGTGGTCCCTGACCAGGCGGTCGACGAAGTCCAGCAGCCCGCGCACGGCGTTCACCGGCGTGCCGTCCGGGGCCCGCACGGTCTCCGGGACGCCGAAGTAGGCGCGGAAGTAGAGCGAGGCGGTGTCGAGGAGCATCAGTCGTCCGGTCACGCCCCGCATCATGCCGTACGGCACCGACAGGCGTCCGGCCGCGCGGCGCGTCGCGCTCCGCGCACCCTCGCGCCCGGGCCGCCGGCGTGTCCGGCCCGGGCGGGCCGCGACGCGGCCCGCCCCCGCTTCCGCCCCGGCCGCCCCCGGCGCCTGCCCGGTGTACGAAAAGGATCCGGACAACCACGCGGGGCGACTTCCGGGGCGCGGGAGACGCGAGGGAACACCGGGCAGCGCCCGCGCATTGAACCCAGGGACGGAAACCGACGCCGCGACCGGCGGCCGCGGTCGTGCCGGGCCGCCGCCGGCCGGCCCGGTCCGGGTCTCCGGGAGATGATCCACTGGCGCGAACCGCGGGGTCGCGGCCGGCCCGACGTGACGGCGACGTGACGGGCGCGTGAATCGGTTTGCCGAACATGCGTAGGGTGCAGACAACTCAGAAGAGCAGATCCGTCCGGGGACGGGCGCACAGGCCGCGGAGAGACAGGCGAAGGAGGGAGCCGGAGCGATGGGCGACCACAAAGAACAGCCCCTTCGGGTGGGCGCGGCCGTGCGGCGGCGGCGCCGGGCGCTGGACCTCACCCTCGCCGTCGTGGCCGAGCGCAGCGGCCTGTCGGTGCCCTTCCTGAGCCAGATCGAGAACGAGCGGGCGCGGCCCAGCAGGAGCTCCCTGGAGAAGGTGGCCGACGCGCTGCGCACCACCGCCGTGGAGCTCCTCGCGGCGGCCGACCCGGCGTGCAGCGTGGACGTGGTCCGGGCCGAGGGGCCCGAGCCGGTGCTCGCCCCCCAGGTGCGCTCCCTGGTGCGCGGCCACCACCAGATGCACGCCTCGGAGTTCACCGGGGACCACGACGCGGGCCGCGAGTTCCAGTACCGCAACGACCAGTTGATGTACGTCGCGGACGGCGTGGTGGAGATCGAGGCCGAGGGCCGCGCCTACCGCCTGGGCCGCGGCGACACGCTGTACCTCACCGGCGGGGTGCGGCACCGCTGGCGGGCCACCGAGTCGGACACCCGCGTGATCGTCGTCGCCGTGGCGGAGCACATCGAGGCGGTCCGCGACCGGCCGCACCCGTGAGGGTCGTCTCCCTGGTTCCGTCCCTGACGGAGGCCGTGGCCCGGACCCTTCCCGGCGTCCTGGCCGGCGCCACGGACTGGTGCACCCAGCCGCCCGGCCTGGACGTCGCGCGGATCGGCGGCACGAAGAACCCGGACGTGGACCGGATCGTCGCCCTCGCCCCCGATCTGGTGATCGCCAACGAGGAGGAGAACCGCGCTCCCGACCTCGCGGCCCTGCGCGCGGCCGGCGCCGAGGTGCTGGTGACCGAGGTGCGGGACGTACCGCAGTCCTTCCGGGAACTCGCCCGGGTGCTGGCGGCCTGCGGCGCCCGGAGCCGGCCGCGGTGGCTGGACGAGGCGGAGGAGGCCTGGTCGGCGCCGCCGGCGCCCGGACGCCGTACGACGGCGGTCGTGCCGGTCTGGCGCCGGCCGTGGACGGTGCTGGGCCGGGCCACCTTCGCGGGCGATGTGCTGGCCCGGCTGGGGGTCGACCACCTGTACGCCGCGCACGCCGAGCGCTACCCGCGCGTTCCGGTCGAGGAGCTGCGCGCGGCCGGCCCGGACCTGGTGGTGCTCCCGGACGAGCCGTACCGCTTCACCGCCGACGACGGCCCCGAGGCCTTCCCCGGACTGCCCTGCGCCCTGGTCAGCGGCCGGCACCTCACCTGGTACGGCCCGTCGCTGGCCGAGGCGCCGCGGGTGCTGGGCGCGGCCCTCGCCGCAGCGCGCCGCCGGCCGGGCCGCTCGCGGTGAGCGCGGCCGCGGTGGCCCGGCCGGCGCGGGGCGGCGGCGGTGCGGGGCCGGGCCGTGGTGACCACGGCTCCGCCGTCGCCCCGCGGACGCCCACGACCAGGGAGAACACCCCACCAAGACATAAGCTGGAGTTATGAGCAACAAGGAAGGGCGGGCGGACCCCCGTCCGGCGCCCGCCGGTTCGCTGGCGCACCGGGTGCCCGATCTCGGCGCGCTGGAGCTGCTGCTGGCGGTGGCACGGCTCGGCAGCCTCGGCGGGGCGGCGCGGGAGGTGGGCATCACCCAGCCGGCGGCCAGCAGCCGGATCCGCTCCATGGAACGCCGGTTGGGGGTCGCGCTGGTGGACCGGTCGCCGCGCGGCTCCCGGCTCACCGACGCCGGCGCGCTGGTCACCGACTGGGCGCGGCGGATCGTCGAGGCGGCGGAGGCCTTCGACGCGGGGGCGCAGGCGCTGCGGGACCGCAGGGACTCGCGGCTGCGGGTGGCGGCGAGCATGACGATCGCCGAGTACCTGCTGCCGGGCTGGCTGCTCGCGCTGCGCGCCGAGCGGCCCGACACGGCGGTGTCGCTGCTCGCCGGGAACTCGGCGGCGGTGGCGGAGCGCCTGCTCGCCGACGAGGCGGATCTGGGCTTCGTGGAAGGACTCAGCGTGCCGGCCGGGCTGGACTCGGCGGTCGTCGCGCACGACCGGCTGATCGTCGTGACGGCACCCGCGCACCCGTGGGCGCGGCGTCGGCGTCCCCTGGCGGCCGGGGAACTGGCGGCGACCCCGCTGATCCTGCGGGAGGAGGGCTCGGGCACCCGGCAGGTGCTGGAGGCGGCGCTGGGCGGGGTGGCCCGGCCGCTGATCGAGCTCTCCTCGACCACCGCGGTGAAGGCGGCGGCGGTGAGCGGCGCGGGCCCGGCGGTCCTCAGCGAACTCGCCGTGGGCGAGGAACTGGCGATGCGGCGTCTGGTGCGGGTGCCCGTGCACGACGTGTCGCTGGCGCGGGACCTGCGGGCGGTGTGGCCGACGGGGCACCGGCCCGCGGGGCCGGCACGGGATCTGTTGTCGCTGACGCGGGGGTAGGACGGGACGGCCCGGGGCACGACGGGACGGTCCGGCACCGCTCCCGTCCCGCCGCCCCGTTCACCGCGCGGCCCGTTGCCTCGCGGCCGCCTCCACCAGCGCCCGCATCACCCGCAGGTCCTCGCCCATCTCCGGGTGCCACTGCACCCCCAGCGCCCAGCCGTCGCCGGGCGGCAGCTCGACGGCCTCCACCGTGCCGTCCGCCGCGTGGGCCGAGACGGCCAGGCCGGCGCCGAGGCGGTCCACCGCCTGGTGGTGGAAGGCCGGCACGGACGTCTCCTCCGGGACCGCGGCGGCGTACACCGTGCCCGGCACGGGCTCGACCGGGTGGCGGCCGAACACGCCGGGTGCCCCGGCGTGGCCGTCGACGTGCTGGACCAGGGTGCCGCCGAGGGCGACGTTCAGCAGCTGCATGCCCCGGCAGATGCCCAGCAGCGGCAGGCGTACGGCCAGCGCCGCCTCGATCAGGGCGAGTTCCCAGGCGTCCCGGGCCCGCGCGGGCGGCCCGGTGCGCGGATCGCGCTCGGCGCCGTAGCGGGCCGGCTCGACGTCCGGGCCGCCCGCGATCACCAGGCCGTCCAGGCGGGCCACGGTCGCCGCCGCGTGCTCCGGCGCGTCCGGCGGCAGCATCGCGGCCAGTCCGCCCGCCCGCTGCACCAGCCGCGGATACCCGGCCGGCAGCAGCGCCGCCTCCAGCTCCCACAGCCCCCAGCGCGCCCCGGCCTCCAGATACGTGCTGACGCCGATCAGCGGCCTGTCCGTCATCCGGCCTCTCCCGCTCCGCCCGTCGGGCCCGCCTCCCGCACCGCGTCCGTCACCCGGCCTCCCGCACTGCGCCCGTCGATCCCGCCTTCCGCGCCCCGCCCGTCGTCCGGCCCCCGTGTGCGCCCCGCCCGTCTCCCGGTCCCCGTGCGTGCCCCGCCCGGCGGCCGGCTCTCCCGGCGAGGGGCCAGGCCCGTGCTCCCAATGGACTCGACACATACCTTTGCGAAGGCCGCTCCGCACGGCGGGACGCTCACGCGAGGAATCCCCGCAGCAGCGCCGCCGTCCCCGCGCAGTGCTCCCGCATCGTCTCCCGGGCCCTGTCGGCGTCCCCGTCGAGGACCGCCCCGACCAGCGCGGTGTGCTGCCGCTGCGAGTGCTCCAGGTTGCGCACCAGCAGCGGAATGCAGTCGAGGAGGTCGTTGACCGTCGCCCGCACCGCCGCGTACTGCGCGGCCAGCGTCGGCGACCCGCACAGTTCGGCGAGGGTGAGGTGGAGCAGCGTGTCCGCGCGGCGGTAGTCGGCGAGCGGCGCGTCGCGCGTCCGGTCCAGCGCCTCCCGCAGCCGTCCCGCCCGCTCCCCGGTCAGCCCGTGCGCCGCGCACAGCCCGGCCGCGCCCACCTCCAGCACCTCCCGGAAGCGCAGCACGTCCTCGATGTCGACGCCGGCGACCCGGCGCCGCAGCGCGTCCCCGCCGCCCGGGTCCGGCGTGCGGGGCAGCACGAACGTGCCGCCGTACCGCCCGCGCCGCGACTCGACCAGGCCCTGCTCCTGCAGCACCTTCAGCACCTCGCGCAGCGTCATCCGGCTGATCCCCAGCCGCTCCGCCAGCTCCCGCTCCGCGGGCAGCCGCCCGCCCTCCGGCACCAGGCCCAGCCGTACCACCTGCAGGATCTGCTCCAGCGCCTCCTCGAAGCCGTTGCCCGCGCGCACCGGCCGCAGCACCGGCGCGAGGCGGTCCGCCGCCGTGCCGCCGGCTTCCTCCGACATGAGGCCGCGCCCCCTTCCCAAGCAATGGTCCGCAGCCATACCTTATGGCTCTCGGCGCGGCCGGAGAAGTGCGAAGCCGTGCGACGCCGCGAGCGCCCGGCGGCGCCCACCGCGCGCGACGTCGCGAAGCAGCCCCAAGGAGGCCCTCCCGTGGCAGACCGCACGCCCCCGCTCGGCGTCGAGGAGCTGCACGCCCTCGTCGCGGGCGGCGAGATCGACACCGTCGTCCTGGCCTTCCCCGACATGCAGGGGCGGCTCCAGGGCAAGCGGTTCGCCGCCCGGTTCTTCCTCGACGAGGTCCTCCGCCACGGCACCGAGGGCTGCTCCTACCTCCTCGCCGTCGACGCCGAGATGAACACCGTCGACGGGTACGCGATGTCCTCCTGGGACCGCGGCTACGGCGACTTCGCCATGCGCCCGGACCCGGCCACCCTGCGCCGCGTGCCCTGGAACGCGGGCACCGCCCTGGTCGTCGCCGACCTCGCCTGGAGCGACGGCTCCCCGGTGGCCGCCGCGCCCCGCCAGATCCTGCGCCGCCAGCTGGAGCGCCTCGCCGGGCACGGCTACACCGCCCGGGTCGGCACCGAGCTGGAGTTCATCGTCTTCAAGGACACCTACGAGCAGGCCTGGGAGGCGAACTACCGGGGGCTCACGCCCGCCAACCAGTACAACGTCGACTACTCGGTCCTCGGCACCGGCCGCGTCGAGCCCCTGCTGCGCCGCATCCGCAACGAGATGGCGGGCGCCGGGATGACCGTGGAGTCCGCCAAGGGCGAGTGCAGCCCCGGCCAGCACGAGATCGTCTTCCGCTACGACGAGGCCCTGGTCACCTGCGACCAGCACGCGATCTACAAGACCGGCGCCAAGGAGATCGCCGCCCAGGAGGGCGTGTCGCTCACCTTCATGGCCAAGTACGACGAGCGCGAGGGCAACTCCTGCCACATCCACCTCTCGCTCGCGGACGCCTCCGGCGCCAGCGCCATGCCGGGGGCCGCGGCGGACGGCATGTCGCAGGTCATGCGGCACTTCCTCGCCGGACAGCTGGCGGCCCTGCGGGACTTCTGCCTCCTGTACGCCCCCCACGTCAACTCCTACAAGCGGTTCCGGCCCGGCTCCTTCGCCCCGACCGCCGTCGCCTGGGGCCGCGACAACCGCACCTGCGCCCTGCGCGTGGTCGGCCACGGCCGCTCGCTGCGCTTCGAGAACCGGCTCCCCGGCGGCGACGTCAACCCGCACCTCGCGGTCGCGGGCATGGTGGCGGCCGGCCTGTACGGCGTCGAGCAGCGGCTGGAACTGCCCGAGCCCTGCCCGGGCAACGCCTACACCGCCGGCTTCGCGCACGTCCCGGCCACCCTGCGGGAGGCCGCCGAGCTCTGGGAGAACAGCCCGATCGCCCAGGCGGCGTTCGGCGAGGAGGTCGTCGCGCACTACCGCAACATGGCGCGCGTCGAGCTGGACGCCTTCGACGCCGCCGTCACCGACTGGGAGCTGCGCCGCTCCTTCGAACGCATGTGAGGCCCCTCTTGTCCCACGAGCCCCCCGAGCACCCGACGCCTCAGGACCCCCAAGGCCGTCGAGGACCCCGGAACCCTCGAGAACATCAGGAACTGCGGGTACTGAACCCCGCCACCGAGGAGGTCGTCGCCACCGTCCCCGCCGCCACCGAGGCCGACGTCGACGCCGCCGTCGTACGCGCCGCCCGCGCCCAGGCGGCCTGGGCCGCCCGCGCGCCCGGTGACCGCGCCCGCCTGCTGCGCCGCTTCGCCGCGGCCGTCGACGACCACCTCGAGGAACTGGCCCGGCTGGAGGTCCGCGAGGCCGGGCACACCCTCGGCAACGCCCGCTGGGAGGCGGGCAACGTCCGCGACCTGCTCGACTACGCGGCCGGGGGAGTGGAGCGCCTGACAGGGCGTCAGATCCCGGTGGCAGGCGGCCTGGACGTCACGATCCTCGAACCGCTCGGCGTCGTGGGCGTCATCGCGCCCTGGAACTTCCCGATGCCGATCGCGGCCTGGGGCGCGGCCCCGGCGCTCGCGGCGGGCAACGCGGTGATCCTCAAGCCCGCCGAGACGACCCCGCTGACCGCGCTGCGCCTGGCCGAACTCGCCCTGGCGGCGGACCTGCCGGAGGGGTTGTTCCAGGTGCTGCCCGGCCACGGCCCCGTCGCGGGCGGCGCCCTCGTCGAGCACCCCGGCGTCGCCAAGATCGTGTTCACGGGCTCCACGGCCGTGGGCCGGCAGGTCCTGGCCAGGGGATCGGCCCGGCTCAAGCGCGTCACCCTCGAACTCGGCGGCAAGAGCCCCAACATCGTCTTCGCCGACGCCGACCTGGAGGCCGCCGCGGCCGCCGCCCCCATGTCGTTCCTCGACAACTCCGGCCAGGACTGCTGCGCCCGCACCCGCATCCTGGTCCAGCGCGACGTCCACGACCGCTTCCTCGACCTCCTCGCCCCGGCGATCGAGTCGGTCCGCGTCGGCGACCCGGCGCAGGAGAGCACCGACATGGGCCCGCTGATCTCCAGGTCCCAGCTGGACCGCGTCCGCTCCTACGTCCCGCAGGACGCCGCCGGCATCCGCGGCAAGGCCCCCGAGGGCCCCGGCTTCTGGTTCCCGCCCACCGTCCTCACCGGCGTCGACCCCCGCGCGCGCGTGGCTGTGGAGGAGGTCTTCGGCCCGGTCGCCGTCGTCCTGCCCTTCGACGACGAGGCCGACGCGGTCCGCCTCGCCAACGCCACCGACTACGGCCTGGCCGGCTCGGTGTGGACCCGGGACGTGGGCCGCGCCCTGCGCGTCTCCCGGGCGGTCCGGGCCGGCAACCTGTCCGTCAACTCCCACTCCAGCGTCCGCTACTGGACCCCGTTCGGCGGCTTCAAGCAGTCCGGCATCGGCCGCGAGCTCGGCCCGGACGCCCTCGTCGCCTTCACCGAGACCAAGAACGTCTTCATCAGCACGGAGGGCCCCGCACAGTGACCGAAGCATCCCGCGAAGCCGTCTGCCGCCGCCTGGTCGGCCGCACCGCCGTCGTCACCGGAGCCGGCAGCGGCATCGGCCTCGCCGCCGCCCGCCGGCTCGCCTCCGAAGGCGCCCACGTCGTCTGCGGCGACATCGACGCCACCCGCGGCCAGGCCGCCGCCGAGGAGACCGGCGGGCTCTTCGTGAAGGTCGACGTCACCGATCCCGAACAGGTGGAGGCCCTGTTCGGGGCGGCGTACGACACCTACGGCAGCGTCGACGTCGCCTTCAACAACGCCGGGATCTCCCCGCCCGACGACGACTCCATCCTGGAGACCGGCCTGGACGCCTGGAAACGCGTCCAGGAGGTCAACCTCACCTCCGTCTACCTGTGCTGCAAGGCCGCCCTGCCCTACATGCGCCGCCAGGGCAGGGGATCCATCATCAACACCGCGTCCTTCGTGGCCCGCATGGGCGCGGCGACCTCCCAGATCTCGTACACGGCCTCCAAGGGCGGCGTCCTCGCGATGTCCCGCGAACTGGGCGTGCAGTTCGCGCGGGAGGGCATCCGCGTCAACGCCCTGTGCCCCGGGCCGGTCGACACCCCGCTGCTGCGGGAGCTGTTCGCCAAGGACCCGGAGCGCGCCGCGCGCCGCCTGGTGCACATCCCGGCCGGCCGGTTCGCCGAGGCGGAGGAGATCGCCGCCGCCGTCGCCTTCCTCGCCAGCGACGACTCCTCCTTCGTCAACGCCACCGACTTCCTGGTGGACGGCGGGATCTCGGGGGCGTACGTCACGCCGCTGTAGGGCTCGCCCCACGGAGCCGGGACGGGCCGGCGCCCCGCCCGTCCGCCACCGGGGCGCCGGCGGCGGTCCGCGCCGTCCCCGGAGCCGGCGGGGACGGTGCGCCGCTCGCCGGCCCGGCCGGACCACCGGGGGCGTCCGCCCGGCGACGCGGACACCGGCGGCGTGGGCGGCGGCACCGGCCCGGCCGCCCGGCGGCCCCTCACCGGCTACAGGAAGGCGCGGCCCTCGCCCCGGTACGTCGGGACGGTCGCCGTCACCGCGTCCCCCTCGACCAGGTGCAGCACGTCGAACCGCTCGCACAGCTCACCGGCCTTGGCGTGCCGGAACCACACCCGGTCCCCGACGAGCAGGTCGTCGGCGACGGCCCCGAGCAGCGGCGTCTGCACCTCGCCGGCCCCCTCCCGCGGGTCGTACCGCAGCCCCGGGGGCAGATACGGCTGCGGCAGCCGGTCGGCCCCGGCGGGACCGGAGGCGGGATACCCGCCGCCGAGCACCGTCACCGCCCCGACGCCCGGCCGCCGCACGACGGGCTGGGCGAACAGGGCCGCCGGACGGCCGCCGAACGACGTGTAGTGGTCGAACAGCCGCGGCAGGTACAGCCCCGACCCGGCGGCGATCTCGGTGACGGCGTCCTCCGCGGCGGTGTGCTGCACGCTGCCCGTGCCGCCGCCGTTGACGAACTCCAGGTCCGGCACGAGGGCCCGCACGGCCCGTACGGCCTCGGCCCGCCGCCCGGCGAGCTCCCGCCGGGCGGCGGCCTGCATCAGCCGCACGGCCCGCGAGCGCAGCGGACGCCCCGCCACCGCGTCCCCGACACCGGCGACATGCCCCTCGTACGCCATGATCCCCACGACCCTGAACCCCGGCCGCCGGGCCACCGCACGGGCGAGGCCGGCGATCCCGGCGGGGGAGTGCAGCGGCGAGCGGCGGGCCCCGACGCGCACCCGCCCGCCCAGCAGCCGCAGGGACGTGTCCAGTTCCAGGCAGACCCGCACCACCTCGCGGCCCCCGCCGCGCGCGGCGTCGATCAGGTCCAGCTGGGCCGGGTCGTCGACCGTCACGGTGACGGCGGCGGCGAGCCCGGGATCGGCGGCGAGTTCGGCGTAACCGGCGCGGTCCGCGGACGGATAGGCGAGCAGCACGTCGTCGAACCCGGACCGGGCCAGCCACAGGGACTCGGCGAGGGTGAAGGACATCACGCCCGCGAAGCCGTCCCTCGCCAGGACGCGTTCCAGCAGGGCCCGGCAGCGCACGGACTTGCTCGCGACCCGGACCGGTTTCCCGTCGGCCCGGCGGACCAGGTCGCCGGCGTTGGCGTCGAAGGCGGCCAGGTCCACGATCGCCAGCGGGGCGTCGAGATGGGCGGTGGCCCGGTCGTAACGGGCCCGGTCGGCGGCTGACGCGGTCATGGACGCAGCCTGCCAGAGCGGATTACCGCAGGGTAGGGGATGTTCCGGGCCAAAGCCGCAGGGGCGTGGACCGGTTCCCCCTCCGCCGGGGGCACGCCGTAAAGTGACGCGCACGCACGACGGAACGGCACCGGCCGGTCGCCCGCGCCGGATGACGGTCCGTCCGTGCGGGTATGCCTGCCCGGGGACGGACCGGTCCGCGCCGGGCCCGGCCGTACGACGTCCAGGACGACGGCCCGCGCGCGAGGAGCGGCCCGGGCACGAGGAAACGGGGGGTGCATGAGCGCGGAAGCCCGAC